>JBFZCK010000211.1:0-2997 GCA_041307965.1 Burkholderiales bacterium
ACTTTGATTTGTGTGCCTTGGTTGAAACCTTCTTCAACTTCAATCATTTCGATGGTCATGGTGTTCTCCTGTGTGAATGCCGCTTCGTTCGGCTTTCGGTTCAATGGTTAAAAAATGAATCGGTTGTGGGCTCTCAACCCGGAGGCTCGGTCGTGGCTCGCCATCGACATCGCCTTCGCTTGACGTTGTGGGTTCGCATCTGCGCCGTGTCTATTGGGGTGTGGGTCATCAAAAACTCCCGACAAACCAGTCTTTGATTCGACCGAGTGCACTGTGAACAGACCCCGCTTTTTGGGCCACTTTGTGACCGCGCACCCGAGCCAAACGGGCACCCTCGAGCAAGCCCATCACGGTGGCGGCTCGGGGTTGCGCAACCATGTCATACAGGGCGCTGTTGTATTGCGGTATGCCGCGACGCACGGGTTTGAGGAAGATGTCCTCGCCCAACTCGGGCATGCCCGGCATCATCGCGCTGCCACCCGTGAGCACGATGCCCGAGGACAACATTTCTTCATGCCCTGAGTCGCGAATGACTTGTTGCACCAAGGTAAAAATCTCTTCGATGCGCGGCTCGATCACACCGGCCAAGGCCTGGCGGCTGAGCATGCGCGGTTGACGGTCACCCAAACCAGGAACTTCCACCTGTTGGTCCGGATCGGCCAACAACTGCTTGGCAAAACCACTCTCTACTTTGATGTCTTCGGCGTCTTTGGTGGGCGTTCGCAAAGCCATGGCGATGTCGCTGGTGATGAGATCACCTGCGATCGGGATCACCGCGGTGTGCCGAATCGAGCCGCCCGCGTAAATGGCGATGTCGGTGGTGCCCGCACCGATGTCCACCAAGGCCACGCCCAACTCTTTTTCGTCTTGCGTGAGCACCGCGTGACTCGATGCCACCGGGTTGAGCATCAGGTGATCCACCTCCAACCCACAACGTCGAACGCACTTCATGATGTTTTCGGCCGCGCTCTGTGCGCCGGTCACGATGTGCACCTTGGCTTCCAAGCGCAAGCCGCTCATACCGATGGGTTCCTTGACCTCTTGGCCATCGATCACAAACTCTTGTGCTTCCAGCAACAAGAGGCGTTGATCCGTGGAGATGTTGATGGCTTGTGCGGTCTCGATCACGCGCGCCACGTCGTTGGCGCTGACCTCGCGGTCCTTGATGGCCACCATGCCGCTGGAGTTCATGCCCCGGATGTGGCTGCCGGTGATGCCGGTGTAGACCCGCGCGATGCGGCAGTCGGCCATCAATTCGGCTTCCTTGAGCGCTTGCTGGATGCTTTGCACCGTGGCGTCGATGTTGACCACGACCCCACGCTTGAGCCCGTTGCTCGGCGCCACACCCATGCCCGCGAGCTTGAGCTCGCCGTTGGGCAGGACTTCGGCCACGACGACCATGATCTTGGACGTTCCGATGTCCAAACCGACCACCAAATCTTTGTATTCTTTGGCCATGTGTGCTGATTACCTCGTGTTGGCCGGCTGACCCGGCACGGTTGTGGTGAGCGTAGAAACTCCCCGCATGCTCAACGCGTACCCATTGGGGTAACGCAAATCGACCTCCTGCATGTCACCCGCAAAACGCTGGGTGACCTGGCTGACGGTCCGAATGAATTGCTGGTTTCTCGCGACCAATGCCGCGTGATCCCCGCGCCCAAGCTCAATGCGGGCGCCGTTGTCCAAACCGACCTGCCAGTTGCCACGCTCGGTCAAGGCCAAGCGTTCCACCCCAAATCCCAGGTACTGGTATTGAGGCAACAGGGCGTTGAACAAGCGCAGGGCATCGCTCGCGCTGTTGGCAGGACCGGCCAAAACCGGCAAGTTGTCGCTGTCGTCGGGATTGGCCTCAAAAACCTCACCCCAGGTGTTGACCAATTGCCCCGACCCTTCGGTCTGCCACCACGCCACGGCTTGGTGTTCCTGCAGCGTGATGCGCAAGCGGTTGGGGAATTCGCGCTGCACCACGGCCTGCCGCACCCACGGCACCGCTTCGAACAAGTCGCGCGTGCGCTCCAAATCCAGCGTCATGAAACTGCTGCCCAATTCGCTGCGCATGCGCGTGATCACCTGCGCACGCAAGGTGATGGCGTTTTGGTGCACCACATCACCCACCACCACCATGGAACGCACCGACCACACCGGGTGGTTCAACGCCCAACGACCCAGCGCACCCAGCACCAGCACGGCCAATACCCCGATCAACGATCGGGTGGCCAAGCGCATGAGCTTGATGTCCAGTGGTAAGGGTGATGCGTTGGACATGGTCACGGGGTTGGGTTGTCCAAACTGGCACTGGCGAGCAACTGCAGGCACAGGGTTTCATAGTCCATGCCGGTGGCGCGCGCCGACATCGGCACGAGCGAGTGGCTGGTCATGCCCGGCGAGGTGTTGATTTCCAACAAATAGGGCTGTCGCGTGTGCTGGTCGATCATCACATCGGCCCGGGCCCAGCCGCGGCAATCCAGGGCTTGGAAGGCCTTGAGCACCAGCGCTTGGATGTTCGCTTCTTCGGATGCCGGCAAACCCGAAGGCACCAAGTATTGGGTGTCGTCGGTGAAGTATTTGTTCTGGTAGTCGTAGTTGCCGTCGGGCGCCACGATGCGAATGATCGGCAAGGCACGCGCTTGTTCACCCGAGCCCAACACGGGGCATGTGACCTCGTCACCCGCAATGAACTGCTCGCACATCACCAGCGGGTCTTGTTCGCGAGCCAAGGCAAAAGCGGCGTCGCACTGCTCGAGCGTGGTGACCTTGGTCAATCCGATGGTGGAGCCTTCCCGAACGGGTTTGATGATCATGGGCGAGCCCAAGGCTTGAAATGCTTCCCGGGTTTGCTGCGCGCTGCGCACCTGCCGCCAAGCCGGTGTGGGCAGACCCTCGGCGAGCCAAATGCGCTTGGTCATGAGTTTGTCCATGGCCACGGCCGATGCCATCACCCCGGGGCCGGTGTAGGGAATGCCCAGCAACTCCAACGCACCTTGCACCGTGCCGTCT
>JBFZCK010000212.1:0-2690 GCA_041307965.1 Burkholderiales bacterium
CGGCGAGCCAAATGCGCTTGGTCATGAGTTTGTCCATGGCCACGGCCGATGCCATCACCCCGGGGCCGGTGTAGGGAATGCCCAGCAACTCCAACGCACCTTGCACCGTGCCGTCTTCACCGAACCGCCCGTGCAATGCGATGAAACAACGCTGCACACCCTGAACGCGCAACGCATCCAAACCTTGTTCGGCGGGGTCAAAAGCGTGGGCATCCACGCCCTTTGAACGCAAGGCCGCCAACACACCTTGTCCCGACATCAAAGAGACTTCGCGCTCGGCCGAGCGACCACCCATGAGCACGGCAACTTTGCCGAACTGGGCCACATCCATCACCGCTTGTTGTTGGTTCATGCTGGGGTTCCTGCTGGGGCCGTCAAAGCCATCACCTGCGCCGCCACGGTGCCGATGGAGCCTGCACCCATGCACAGGACCACATCGCCATCGCGGGCGTTGCGCACGATGGCAGCGGCCATGTGTTCAATCTCATCCACAAACACGGGCTCGACCTGACCGGCCACCCGCACGGCACGCGCCAGCGAACGACCATCGGCGGCGACCAGTGGCGCTTCACCGGCGGCATAAACCTCAGCAAGCAAAATCGCATCGACCTGACCCATGACCTTGATGAAGTCTTCAAAACAATCGCGGGTTCGGCTGTAGCGGTGCGGTTGAAAAGCCAAGACCAAGCGCCGGCCGGGGAACGCCCCGCGCGCTGCGGCGATCGTGGCGGCCATCTCCACCGGGTGGTGACCGTAGTCATCGACCACGGTGCAATGACCGCCTTGCGGCAAGGGTGCTTCACCAAAGCGCTGAAAGCGCCGGCCCACGCCTTTGAAGTTGGCCAATGCCTGCACCACCGCAGCGTCCTCCACGCCCAACTCCACCGCCACACCGATGGCGGCCAACGCATTGAGCACGTTGTGCACGCCAGGCAAATTCAAGACCACCGACAAGGGTGGCAATTCCACACCGTTTTTGCGCAACACCGTGAAGTGCATTTGGCCGCCGACCGCACGCACATCGACGGCACGTACTTGCGCATCGGGCGACAAACCGTAGCTGGTGATGGGTCGTGCGATTTGGGGCAACAAGCTGCGCACGGCGGGGTCATCCACACACACCACGGCGGCGCCATAAAACGGCATGTGGTGCAAGAAGTCCACAAAGGCCTGCTTCAGCCGACCAAAGTCGTGACCGTAGGTGTCCATGTGGTCGGCGTCGATGTTGGTCACCACCGCCATCACCGGCAGCAGGTTCAAAAACGAAGCATCGGACTCGTCGGCTTCCACCACGATGTACTCACCCGAACCCAACTGGGCATTGACGCCGGCGCTGTTGAGTTTGCCGCCGATCACAAACGTGGGGTCGAGGTTGGCTGCGGCCAGCACACTGGCGACCAAACTGGTCGTGGTGGTTTTGCCATGGGTGCCCGCGATCGCAATGCCTTTTTTCATGCGCATCAACTCGGCCAACATCACCGCGCGCGGCACCACCGGCAACAGTTTGGCGTGTGCGGCCACCACCTCGGGGTTGTCCTCTTTGACCGCGGTGGAGGTGACGATGGCATCGGCCCCATCGATGTGGCTGGCTTGGTGACCGATGTGCACACGGGCACCGAGCTCAGCCAAGCGGCGGGTGGCCACGTTGTCGCCCAGGTCGCTGCCAGAGATGGTGTAACCCTGGTTGAGCAGCACCTCGGCAATGCCGCTCATACCGGCTCCACCGATGCCCACAAAATGGATATGACGAATGGCGTGTTTCATGGAATGTTTCTTTGGGCCAGGGCTTCACAGGCGTCCACGATCGCAGACACCGCTTGGGTTTGGGCTTTGAGTTGTGCTTGCTGGGCCATGGCTTGGAGCACCGGGCGCCGCGTGTTGCGCAACACGTCCAGCAATTTTTCGGGTGTGAATTCGTTCTGGACCGTCATCCAGGCGCCTCCGGCCTGAGACAAAAATTCGGCGTTGTGCCGCTGGTGATCGTCCACCGCATGTGGGAAAGGCACGAACCAAGCAGCCACCCCGATGGCAGCCACTTCGGTCACCGTGCTGGCGCCCGATCGGGCGATCACCAAATCGGCCTCGGCCATGGCTTGCGCCATGTCTTGGATGAAGGGCAGCAAATTGGCTTGCACACCCGCTTGCTCGTAGTTCGCTTTGAGTGCTGCGATTTGCGACTCACCACTTTGGTGGGTCACCACGGGACGTTCTTCGGCGGACATCATGGACAAGGCCTTGGGCACGATCTGGTTGAGCGCTTGTGCACCCAAACTGCCACCGACCACCAACAAGCGCAAAGGCCCTTGACGACCGGCCCAACGCTGCGCGGGCGCGGATTGACGCAAAAAGTCGGCGCGCAAAGGGTTGCCGATCCACTCACCTTTGGGCAAGGCGTTGGGGAATGCAGTGAACACGCGATCGGCAATGCTGGAGAGCCAACGGTTGGCCATGCCGGCCACCGAATTTTGTTCGTGAAGGATCAAGGGCCTGTTGAGCCAGACCGACATCAAGCCACCGGGGAAGGTGACGTAACCGCCAAAGCCCACCACCACATCGGGGTTGAGCTTGAGCACGGCCGCGCGGGCCTGCCAAAACGCACGCAACAAACGCAAAGGCAAAAAGGGCAGTGTCCACCAACCTTTGCCACGCACGCCACCGAATTCAATCGGTTCAACCACAAAACCCTTGGG
>JBFZCK010000213.1:0-11028 GCA_041307965.1 Burkholderiales bacterium
GCAGCTACATCGAACAAGCCCTGCAGCGCACCGACTGGAACGTGTCGCAAACCGCCCGCATCCTGAGCCTTCAGCGCACCACTTTGATTGAAAAGATCAACAAGTACGGCTTCAAACGCGCGTGACGCACCCTGTATAAGTGCTCGCGATCAACGCCTCACTTGTCCAATACCAACCAAAACGGCCGTTGGTTGAGCACCGACTCCCGGCAATAACTGCTGCCACTGTAACTGTAATAAGCACAGGCCAATTGTTCTCCGTGACGGCTGCGGTCCGATGCCCAATACTGCTCAACCTTGGCACTGGGAAAGACCTGCGTGTTGATCGCGGGGTTGGTACAAGCGGTTTCTTTCAGGCTGCCCATTTCATAGAGCGTGGGCAAACGCCACGCTTTGCCAGCGGACTGTGCAAAGTCCCCGACATAGGCCAGGGCATCGGATTTGGTCATCATATGGGCATCGCCAAGGCATTGACCATCCAGAAAACGTTCACCCGCGTTGCACCGGAACCAACGCAAACCCGTCTTGGGGTCGGTGGCCAAGCCTTGACTGTCAACTTGCCAACGCCCAAGATCACCCGCCACAAAATGATCGGGGCAGCGGGTTTTTTCGACATAACGATCGCAAGCGCTGAGCAAACCCAAACCGCCCAACATCGCCAAAGCACTGAACAAACGTAAAAAAGCAGTCACGCGGGTTACTCCTCGTTGTGTTCTACAGAATCGGCAGGAACTGTCGATTATCAAGGCACGGATATTGCTATTCAGACACATATGGCAAAAGTTGGCCGACAGGTCGGATTTCTGCTGAAATTTCAGGCATTGTAGAGTTTCATCACTTTCATCAGGATATTGACATGGATATCGCAACCATCATTGGCTTCGGGGCAACCTTCGGTCTGATTTTTATGGCCATGGGAGACCCCGGCCCTTTCATTGACATGCCATCGGTTTACATCGTGGTTTTGGGTACCGCGACAGCAGTGTTGGCTCGATGCACGATCCCAGAATTCATTGGCTCGATTGGCGTAGCCATGAAAACGGTGAAATTCAAGCTCGACAAACCCGAAGACCTGATCGAGCAGTTGGTCAACTTGGGCACGATCGCCCGCAAGGACGGCATGATCGCCTTGGAAGGTCAAGACATCCCCAACGCGTTCTTGGCCAAAGGCATCCGCATGCTGGTCGATGGCACCGAAGGCGGTATGGTCAAGGCCACCATGGAACGTGAAATGGCCATGATCAAAAGCAGGAACGCAGATGGCATGGGTGTGATTTCTTCGGCGCAAGAAATTGCCCCGGCCATGGGCATGATCGGCACCTTGGTGGGCTTGGTGCTGATGCTGGGCAACATGAGTGACCCCAAATCCATTGGTCCGGCCATGGCCGTGGCCTTGTTGACCACGCTCTACGGCGCGGTGATTGCCAACGTGATGTGCATTCCCTTGAACCAAAAATTGGCCAAGTTGGATCAGGCTGAAGCCCTGAACCACGAACTCATCATCGAAGGCGTGATGTTCATCCAAAGTGGTGGCAACCCCCGCATGCTGACCGATTTGTTGATGCCTTTCGTCAGCCCCAAGGCACGCGCCAAGCTTGAAGCCGCCGCCGGTTGATCGCCCCAACAGAGTGAATTCAGATGGCTGAAGAAAACCAAAAACCCGACGACAGCACCCCCCCGGAGGCTGCGGCCCCAGAGGTGGCACCTGTTGCGCCCGAAGAAGCACCGGCTGCACCCGCGGCCGAGGCCGAGCACGAATGCCCCAAATGTGAAGAATGCCCACCCTGCGTCAAAGGTGCACCCGCTTGGATGGCCACCTTTGCCGACATGGCCACGCTGCTGATGGCGTTTTTCGTGTTGTTGTTGTCGTTTGCTGAAATGAACGTGCCCAAGTTCAAGCAGATCAACGGCTCGCTGAAAAACTCCTTTGGTGTGCAACGACTCATCCCCGTGGTCGAATCCCCTAAGGCCACCAGCCTGATCGCCAAGCATTTCTCCCCGGCCATGGCCGAACCCACACCAGTCAACACCATTCGACAGCAGACCACCGACGACCGCAAAGAAAACGTCGAACTCAAAACCGACGTGTCACCTGCTGCCGCAGAAGCCTTGGAAAAGGCCAAACAACAGTTGGCCCAAGAGATCAACCGCGGTGAAGTGCAAGTGAAGGTCGAGAACGACAAAGTCGTGGTCGAGATGGTGGCCCCCCTCACCGGTGGCGCCACAGGCCCAGACGGTCAACAAAAAGGCGGCAACAGCAGCAGTGGCAACCAACAAGGTGGCGCCAGCGCCAGCGGTAGCCAACAAGCCGGTGGTGGTGCCAGCGGCGCTCAACAAGCGGGCGCAGGCAGCGCAGGATCCGCGCAAGCGGGTGCCGCAAAGGACGGGCAATCTGCTGGTGCAGCAGCCAGTGCGGGTGCCAAACAAGCCGGCACCGTGCCCCAAGGTGAGATTGAATTCTTTGCCAAGGTGGCGGACTTACAAGCGTCATCACAAGCACCGGTCGAGGTGCGCGACAACCGCAGCGGCGGCGCTTCGGGCAAAGGCGATTCGGGCAACCCAGGTGGCCCCGCCAACGCCGATGCCGAACTGCAGCGCATCCGAGAGGCTTTGGCCAAAGAAATACAAGCGGGCAAAGCCGAGGTCGAGCGCGACGGTGCACGGGTGATCATCCGTTTGGCCGAGCAAGGGTCTTTCCGATCGGGCAGCGCCGACTTGCAGCCCGCCTTCACCCAGTTGCTGGACCAAGTGGGCAAAACCATCTCCCAAAGCAACGGCCGCATCTACATCGAAGGTCACACGGACAACGTGCCTGTGGTGTTCAACGAGCGCTTCAAGTCCAACTGGGATTTGTCGGGTGCGCGAGCCGGCGCCGTCGCTGACCGGATCTCGGGCGTCTCGGGCATTGCCCCTGGCCGCATGAGTGTCTCAGGCTATGCCGACACCCGGCCTTTGGACAACAACAGCACCGCCGCTGGTCGGGGGCGCAACCGGCGCATCGAAATCATCATTGACGGCGCCAGCTGACCCCAGCGCTGCCCATAAAAAAACCCAGTCACCTCGCGGTGCCTGGGTTTTTTAATGGGGTTTTTATTGAGCCGGGGCGTTGGCGCCTGGCGCGGCGGTGGGTGATGTGGGCGGTGCAGGTCGGGGAAATTGCACCGGTGGGGGCCGGCGGGCGTCAGCGGCGGCGGCGGCCTGCTTTTGCAATTGTTCCAAATAGCGCTCTCGCTGCAATGTCACCAAAGCTTGAACGTCACGCTTGAGAACATTGACATCGCCCACGCTCGACTGCAGGGCTTTCACATCCTTGGACAAGGTTTGCACCGCACTCGCTTGGGTTTTGAGCTGAGCCCCCAACCCTTCGACTTGTTTGGTCACACCACTGGTGGAGGCGGCCATTTGTTTGGCCAAAGCCTCAGGGACTTTTTGTACAGACTCAGTGGACGTGGCCAAAGTGGCCGCGATGCGCTGCTCGAGCTCCGTTTGTGATTTGGCCAATTGCTCTTGTTGGGCCGTCAGCTCACCGATTTTTTCGCCCATCAAGCCCAGACTCTCCAAGCTGGTGTTGAGCTCAACAGCGCGCTTGCCCACGGTCATCACCGTGGCATCCAATTGGTTGACCTTGCTGATCAAACGAACACCCATGGCCGCAAAAAAACCAATCGAGATCACCATCAGCACAGCGGTTGAGGCCAAAACAATGGTGGAGGCCTTTCCCATGCCTTGGGAGAGCTTGCTCAAACGTGCCGAGGAGTGGTTGAACTTATGACCGGCCTCGTTGGCCGCCTTGGCCGCTTGACTGGCCACATCGGCCGCATCCAACACCGATGACGACAGGTTGGCGAACTGCTGAGTGAGCAAAGCCTTCGTGGCCGCGTCCACCTCCACCGTGATGGGTTGCGGGGCGGGTGTCGCGACCGGTGGGGCTGCGGGTGCAGGTTCTGGCGTCTCAGCAGTGCTCACCAAGTCGGTGGGGGCAAATGTGTTGGCCTCACGCTTGGGCTCAATGGGCGATGCTTCAACGGTTGAGGGGTTGGGCGTCTCGGGAGCGACTTCAGTGGTGGCTTCGTCGGTCGGGCTTTTGTCGGTCATTTCAAGTTTCCTGTGGATCGGCGCACGTCATCTGTCTCACGACGCAAGCTCGCGGATGTGGCACGCAACTGAGCCATGCGCGCTTCCAATCCATCCCCTAAAGGGGCGGTCTGCGACATGGTCGATACCTTAGGAGTCGGCACGGCCTCGGCATTCTTGAGCGCGGGGTTGGGCGTCAGCTTGGGCACCTTGCTCATTCGCACGGTTGTGCCCACCGGGTCGGACAGGTTCAAGCTGGGCAAATCCACACTGGCCCAAACTTTGGGATCCGGCAAGGTCAACTGGGTATCTGTGGACTCTGCTTGGGCTTCAGGAGCGGTGATGTTCTGCTTGTGCAGTTGATCGGTAACCAAGGGGGACGTGCTCATCAGTGGTGCTCCTCGTGGACGTGCTCGTGGCGGTGGCGTTGCAAGGTGTCGCTGAAAGCGGATGCCAAAATGCCGGTGGGCATGGCGATCACACCAATGCCCGCCACCGCGGTCATGCCCGCACAAATGCGGCCAACAACCGTGATGGGGTAGGCATCGCCATAGCCCACGGTGGTCAAGGTGACGATGGCCCACCACATGGTGCGCGGAATGCTACCAAAGGCCTCTGGCTGGGTACCGCCCTCCACCACGTACAACACCGTGGACGACACCAACAGCAAAAACCCGGTGAGCATCACACTCATACCCAATTCGTAGCGTCGTGAAGTCACCGCCTCGGTGAGCAACTGCAAAGAGCTAGAAAAACGGCCCAGCCGTGCCAACCGCAAGATACGCAACATCCGGAACAAGCGGAAGATGTAAGCCTCTGTACCGATGAAGGTCAGCAACATGGGGGACAAGGCCAACAGATCGATGAGGGCTGTGGGACTGCGCAAATAACGAAAACGCCCTCTCCAACCATCGCGGTAAGCGTGAGCCTCGACGCATATCCAAGCACGCACGAGGTACTCAACGATAAAGACCAGGCCCAAGAATTTCTCCACCACAGCCATCCAATCGCCCCAGCGTTGGTGAATCAGGGGTTCGCTGTCCAATATGGCGATGACCACCGACAAAACGATGGCGGTGGTCAAAAAACGGTTGATGGGCGAGAGCCCTCCCCCCTTCCAAGCAGAAGGGTCCAAATGCACAAACAGGCGGTGGCGCCAGTGCAGGAGCGTCGATGGCGCGGTGGATGGCTTCATTTATTTTTTTGAAATTGTTCGCGCATGGCATCGATGGTGCGATCCACGTTGCTGCATTGGGCTGTCAGGGTCATGTTTTCTTTGACCTTCACAGGGGGCGATTCAAAACCAAAAGCGGGGTACTTGGGGTTGCTTTTTAAAAACACGCGCTCGTTGGTCATGGTTTGCAAGACGGCCACACCGTTGCCAAACTCCACCCGACGACCATCGGTTGACGCCGCCATAAAGGCTTCATCCACCAAGCCACATTGGTTGTTCAATCGGATGACGCTCGTGATCGGCCTGGGGACGTTGTCACTCCACTGTTTAAACGCAAAACCCATGGCCACGGCCAAGACCACCAACGCCAGCAAAGCCATCAGGATCAGGTTCCAGTTGGTCTCGTCTTCGATTTTGAATTTCTTTTTAAGCATTTCCATCTCCCGAATATCAAAAATGACAACTTAACATTTTAAGGAGTCAAGCGAATTGACGGGTATCAAGCGGGTTCGGTTTGCACCCGTCCGTTGGTATCGAAACGCATGTTCGGCGGCACCTTGGGTTGGGGTTTAACCACACCACCACGGCCAGGCTGGGCCGCCTCTAGGTTGTAGACATAAGCAATGACCTGGGCCACCGCGTGGTACAGGGCTTCGTTGATGGGCGCGTCCACCTCGGTGGTGAAGTACAAAGCACGCGCCAAGGGCGGTGCAGAGAAGATATGGACCCCGTGGGTTCCGCCCTCTTCCCGAATGCGCGCGGCCATCTCGTCCAAGCCCTTGGCGACCACGACGGGCGGCCGATCGGACGAGGGGTCGTACTCCAATGCCACCGCAAAGTGTTCGGGGTTGGTGATGATGACATCGGCGTCTTTGACGCGCTGCATCATGCGGCCGTTGGCCATTTCGCGTTGGCGGCGACGGATTTGGGCCTTGACTTCGGGACGACCTTCAATGTCCTTCATCTCGTCCTTGACCTCTTGCTTGGTCATGCGCATGCGCTTGGTGAACTGGCTCTTTTGAATCGGCACGTCAATGAACGCGATGACGGCCAAGCTCAGCGAAATCCACAAAGCCGATTTCGCGATCAACTCACCCCCGACCGTGAGCGCAGGCTCCAAACCCATCCGTCCCAACTGGAGCAAGGTGTCAAACTCACTGGCAATCGACAGCCACAAAACACCCGAGACCAAGGTGAACTTCAACACCGCCTTGCCCAGTTCGGTGGCGGCATGGGTCCCGAACATGCGCTTGAACCCGCCAATGAGGCTGAGTTTGCTGCCCTTGGGTGCCACGGCCTTGAGCGAGAACAAATAGCCCCCTGTCATGCCCGCAGCAATCACGGCCAGCACGGCGGTTAACAGCAAGATGGGGGCGATCAGCAAAAAACTGTCCCAAACCTGATCAAAAAACGCCGTGGGCAACAGCAAGGGCTGATCCAAAGTTTTTCGATCAAACACAAACCCTTTGGCAAAGTTTTCGGCAATCTGGGTGACCAACCAGCTACCCGTGCCCAAGATCATCAAAAAAACGCCGATCACAATGGCCGCGGCCGGCAGTTCGGTCGAACGCGCCACTTGGCCATCCTCGCGGGCCTTGCTGAGTTTCCTCGCGGTCGGTTCTTCGGTTTTGTCTTGTGCGCTGTCGTCGGCCATCTCAAGACACCTTCAAAACGTTGCGCACGACATCAAAGCCTTGCAGCCACAACCACTCGATGCGGCCACCGACGCTGTCCAAAGAGAGCATAAAAATCAACAGGCCCACCGCGATCATGGCGGGAAAACCCACGGCAAAAATGTTCAGGCTGGGCGCCGCCCGGGTGACCACACCCAAACCAATGTTGATGAACAGCAAAGTGATCATCACGGGAAGCGCCAGCAACAGTCCGCCCAAAAACATCATGGAGCTCCACCGGATGACTTGTCCGTAGGTGTCTTGGTTCAGGATGCTGGTGCCAATGGGCAAGCTGTAAAAGCTCTCCAAAATCAAACCGATCAACACAGCGTGCCCACCCGTTCCCACAAAGATGAGCGTGGACATGATGACCACGAACTGTGAGAGGACCGGTGCATTACCAATGTTGGGGTCCACGAGGGTGGCCATGGACAAACCCATGGCGGCCGACAGGGCTTGACCGGCCAAGACCAACGCGGCGACCACCACCTGCATGATCAGGCCCATGCACACGCCAATGAAAATTTGGTTGAGCAGCTCCAGCAGACCTTGTGCCGACGTGGGGTCGATGCGGGGCCAGTCGTGCAAGGGGTAGACCATCCAGGTCAAGACCAGCGCGAACAACACACGGATACGCAGGTTCACCGAGGCGGTCGAAAACGGCGGTGTGGTCAGCAGCATGGCCGAGATGCGCGTCATCGGCCACAAAAACAAATAGAACCGCTCGATGATGTCGGCGCTGAGCAGGTTCATGAACGTGAGGCGCGCAGGCCTTCAGTTGAACAACGCAGGGATGCGCTGAAAAATCGAGCGGGTGAAGTCCACCAAGGTGACCAGCTGCCAGCTGCCAAAAATCAAGAGTGCCAAGCCCAAGGCGATGAGCTTGGGGATGAAACTCAAGGTCATCTCGTTGATCGAGGTGGCGGCTTGGATGATACCGATGAACAAACCCACGGCCAGGGCCACACCCAGCAAGGGTGCGCTGACGATCATCGTGACCCACAAGGCCTGACGGGCCAAATCCACAACCATGGCGGTGTCCATTTGCAGCTCCTCCTCAAGGCATCACAAAACTTGACGCCATGGAGCCCATGATCAGGGCCCAGCCGTCGACCAGCACAAACAGCATGAGCTTGAATGGCATGGAAATCATCATGGGCGAGAGCATCATCATGCCCATGGACATCAGCACACTGGCCACGATCAAGTCGATCACCACAAAGGGGATGTAGATCAAAAAGCCAATCGTGAACGCGCTCTTGAGCTCGGAGGTCAAGAATGCCGGCACCAAGGTGGTGAAGGGCACATCGGCTGCACTCTCCACGGGTTTGTTGCGGGCAATTTCCATGAAGAGCGCAATGTCATCCTCACGGGTTTGGTTCAACATAAAACCCCGAATCGGGGTCTCAGCGGCGGCCAAGGCTTTGTCAAAAGCCATGTTGTTGTTCATGAAGGGCAACAAGGCGTTGTTGTAGACATCGGTCAACACGGGCGACATGACAAACAAGGTCATGAACAAGGCCATGCCCACCAGCACCATGTTCGGCGGGGTTTGACCCGTGCCCAAAGCCTGTCGCAAGATGGACAAGACGATGATGATCCGCACGAACGAGGTCATCATGAGCAGCAAGGAGGGCAACAACGTCAAGGACGTCATCAAGGCCAGCAACTGCAAACTCAGGCTGTATTGCGATCCACCGGGCGTATTGGTCACGTTGATGGCGGGCATGTCGGCGGCCAAAACCAAAGCCGGCAAGCTCAAGGCCACGACGGCCAACAGTTTTCCAAGGTGTTTCATCATTTTTTTGAATTGGCAATGGCCATGGAAGAGCCCAGATCACTGGGGCGCTGATCGGCGTCCCATTGACCCAGCAAAGCAATCTCGGTCGCGGTCACACCCAGCAGAAATTCGCGGTCATCCACTCGGGTGATGATCACTTTTTGACGTGCGCCCAAACCCATGGTTTCCACCACTTGCATGCGTCGCTGGCTGCGACCAAAACCCTGGCCTTGCTGCATCTTTTTCAAGAAATGCAGCAGCACCAACAGCAAGACCACCACGAAGCCAAAGCTCAGCAGCATTTGCAAGGCATCGGCCCAGCCGAGTTGGTTGGCATTCATGGTGGTATGGAATTAGAGGTTTTCTAGACGCTCGGTGGCGGGCACCACACGGGTGAGCCGGATGCCGTAGCGCTCATTGACCAGCACCACCTCACCTTGGGCGACCACGGTATTGTTGATCAAAACGTCCAAGGGCTCACCGGCGATACGGTCGAGCTCCACAACACTGCCCTGCGTCAATCGCATGAGGTCGCGTATTTTGATGGTGGCACGGCCGACCTCAATGGACAGTGTCACCGGGATGTTTTGCAACACATCGGGGTGGATTTGTTCTTTGTCGACCAGGGTGTTGTCGGCGGTGGGGGTATCGCTCATGGCAGTTTCCTTGAATCTTATTCGGACAGGGGTTTGAGGGCGCGCACCACTTTGGCCGCCAGCTGGGAGCCCATGGTGCCCACCTCCAGATCAAACACCGGGGTGTCTTCGATCAGGCCTCGGGCGAAATCGCCCTTTTTAAAATACAAGACATCGCCAGGCTGCATGGTCTTGACGGTGTGCAAAGAGGCTTGCAACTTGCCCAGGAGCACGTGCATGTCCAAGGGGGCATCGTTGACAGCGTCTTCGAGTTGTTTGTGCCAAACGCGGTCGGAGGCCTCGTTGCCATCACCCGACTGAACACGACTGCGAAGCAAGTCACGCACCGGTTTGAGCGCCACGTAGGGAATGGCGATATCGATAAAACCGCCCGATTGTTGCGAGCTGAGTTCGGCCTCAAATCGGCTCAACACGATCATGTCGTTCTCGTCGGCGATTTGAGCGAACTGGGGGTTGATTTCCGAACTCACGTGCTCGAATTCGATGCTGGTGATGGGGCCCCAAGCGTCACGCATGGAGCGAAAAAACACCTGCAAAATCAATTTGATGATGCGGGTTTCGGTCGGTGTGAACAAGCGCCCAGGGGCCAACTGGTCAACGCCCTTGCCAAAGCCACCAAAAAAGCTGTCCAGCGAACTGAACACCAATTTGGGCTCGATCACCACCATGGCATGACCACGCAAGGGGGCCATGCGCACGGTGTTGACCGACAACGGAGCTTTGAGGCCTTGGAGGTAGTCACCAAAACGCACAATCTGGACCCGCGAAGGGTTGATGCGCGGGCTGGTGCGCAAAACCTCGAGCATGCCCAATCGGAATTGACGAATGAAGCGCTCATTGATCATGTCCAAGGACATGACGTTGACGCCCAAGCTGCTGTCTTCAGCCGCGAGGTCGTGCTTTTTGGCCGACGCGCCCACGTTGAAGCCCCCATCGACCGCGATGGCACCGCTGCCGACACCGTCGACCAAGGCGGCGAGTTCTTCGCGAGACAAGAGGTTTTGGTTATCGGCCATTCGACAAATCTCGTTGGAGCGTTACTGAACCACGAAAGTGGTGAAATAGACTTCTTCGATGCCGCCAAAGTCCTCGTATTTTTCGAGCACAGCGTTCATCTCGGTGCGAATTTTTTCGGCCAAGTCTTTGCGGAAGGTGGGGGTTTCCAACTGTTGATCGGTCACTTGCCGCAGCACGTCCAAGGTGGCCGAGCGCAAAGCGAAATCGTGCTTTTCAACGTTCTTGAACACACGGTCATCGTAAGTGGTCATGATGGCGATCTGAACCTGAATCACCTTGCGCGAATTGGTCAGGTTGGCCAAGAATTCGCGTTCGATCTCTTTGTAGGTCTGAACAAAGCGTGTCAGCTCTGGTGAATCTTTCTTGACACGGGCCTCCTCTGAGCCCAACGGTGGCGGCGCATTGGGATCAACGGGAGCGGCCGCGGCCTTGTCAGCGGCGGCTTTTTCTTCCAATGTGGCCAATTGCTCTTCGGCTGATTTCTCGTCCTTGGCGTCAAATGCGCCGGCAAAGAACAAAGTTCCCACGACCGTGCCCGCCAACAAAATGAGCACGAGCAATACGATCACGATGATCTTGACGATCGGCGACTTCTTTTTGCCTTCAACTTCGGTATCTTCATCAGCCATTTCTGCACCTCATGTTCACGATTTAA
>JBFZCK010000214.1:0-2968 GCA_041307965.1 Burkholderiales bacterium
TTTCAAGATGAGATCTGCCGGGGCCTTGAGCCCCCTAAAGAGTCGTTCAAGACCAGGACGTTGATAGGTCAGGTGTGGAAGCGCAGTAATGCGTTAAGCTAACTGATACTAATTGCTCGTGCGGCTTGACCCTATAACTTTGATCACACATCGAAAGGTGTGCATTGGTCAAGGAAGTTATGCCAAGTTGACGCATTCAAAAAAGGTCGAAAGACCCAAGCGCAAGCTTAAAATCTGATTCGAAACTCTATGAATTCGTTGTCTTGACTGATGTCAAGGCGACAACAAGTTATGCCTGATGACCATAGCAAGTTGGTACCACTCCTTCCCATCTCGAACAGGACCGTGAAACGACTTAGCGCCGATGATAGTGCGGATTCCCGTGTGAAAGTAGGACATCGTCAGGCTTCTAACAGCCCAAAACGCCTCACCTCTCGGTGGGGCGTTTTGCTTTGTGTTTCACACTGTTTTACACACAGTTTTTGAGCCGAGCCAGTTCGACATCGAATGGTTCAAATCAACACCCCGTCGCTTGGCTGTCATCTCGGCCACGATGCTCATGGCGATTTCGGGGGGGGTCAAAGCACCCAAGTTCAACCCCACGGGACCGTGCAATTGGTGCACTTCTTGTTCGCTTACATCAAACTCAAGCAAGCGCTTGCGACGCTGTGCATTGTTGTGAAGTGATCCCAATGCTCCCACATAAAACGCTGGCGTGCGCAGCGCCTCCATGAGCGCGAGATCGTCCAGCTTGGGGTCGTGGGTCACGGCCACCACTGCGCTGTTGTGGTCCAGCCGCATGGCCAACACCAGGTCGTCGGGCATTTGGGTGGACAAGTTCACGCCCGCCATGGTGTCCCAGCCTTCGTGGTATTCCACACGCGGCTCACACACTGTGACCTGGTAGTCCAGCATCACGGCCATGGAGGCCAGATAACGGGACAACTGACCACCGCCAATGATGAGCAAACGCAGTCGCGGGCCATGAACGGTGGTCAGGCTCAGGCCGTCAAACTGGAGTTTGTCGCCCTCAGTAGCCGCGGACATGCGCACCAGTCCGGTGGCCAAGTCCAAACGACGCTCCACGCGCTGGTGATGCTCGATATGCACCATCAATTCACGCAATTGCGACTGGGGCGACAAGGGCTCCAGCACCACCTGGACCGAGCCGCCACAAGGCAGTCCAAAGCGGCGGACCTCTTCGGCAGTTTGGCCATAGGTGGTGGTTTCGGGCATGCGCAGCGCCAGCTCGCCGGCAGCGACGCGGCGGATCAAATCGTCTTCGATGCAGCCCCCCGAGACAGAACCGGCCACTTGGCCATCGCCCCGGATGATCATGAGCGAACCCGGTGGGCGTGGGGCCGAGCCCCAAGTGCGCACCACCGTGCCCATGACCACGCGGTAGCCTCGGTTTTGCCAGTCCAGGGCTGTCCGGATCACGTCAATGTCGATGCTGTGCATACAGGTTAATGTGGTCTTTCAAAGAACTGTGGTGTCACACGGTGGGCAACGGCAAGGCACGCAAGCGCTTGCCATTAATCGAGGCAATCGCGTTGGCAATGGCCGGAGCCAAAGGAGGCAAGCCCACTTCGCCAATACCGCCAGGATGGTTGTCGGTGGGCATGACCTTCACAAACACTTCGGGCGTTTCGTTGGCGCGCAGCACCTGATACTTGTTCAGGTTGGTTTGCTGAGGCTCACCGGCCCTGAAGTCCATGCGCTCGTGCAAGGCGGCCGACAAGCCAAAAATAACCGAGCCTTCGATTTGTGCCTGGATGTTTTGCGGCTGCAAAGCGTGACCGCAGTCAACCGCAGACCAGACCTTGTGCACCTTGGGGCGGCCGTTGACGATGGAGACTTGCACCACCATGCCGCAGAAGGTGTTCCAAGCGTCTGAAAATGCCAGGCCCAGTGCGTGCCCCTTGGGCAGCTTGGCTTTGCCCCATTGCGACATCTCGCCTACCGCCTTGAGCACAGCTTGTCCACGCGGGTTCTTCTTGAGCAAGTCCATGCGGTATTCAAGCGGGTCGGCTTTTACGCCACGGGCCACTTCATCGATCAGGGTTTCGATGGCGAACTTGGTGTAGCCCGGGCCAACCGCGCGCCAGAAGCCGGCCTGGATACCGCGCTCTTCGATCATGAACTGCACGCTGTGGTCGGCGATGTCATAAGTGATTTCGGTGCCTTCCATGACGGGTGCGTCTTTACCGCCTGAGGCCTTGAAAGCTGGCGGTACCACTCGGGCGTACACACCCTCAGACACCACGCGGTGCAACAAACCAACAATCTTGCCTTGAGCGTCCACACCGGCCACCAAGTGCTGTCCGGTCATGGGGCGGTACTTGTCGTGAGTCATGTCGTCTTCGCGGGTCCAGATGACCTGGATTGGCGTACCCGGCATGGCCTTGGCCACCAGGGCGGCATCGGCCGAGTAATCCGCTTCCACACGGCGACCAAAACCACCACCGAGCAAGGTGATGTTGACGGTGATGTTCTCGGGCTTGAAGCCGCCTGCGCCCGCCACCGTGCCGGTCACAAACGAGGCCGATTGGGCCGGTGCCCAGACCTCGATCTTGTCGCCGTCCACGCGCGCGGTGCAGTTCATCGGCTCCAAGCAAATGTGGCTGACCATTTCGCTGGTGTAGGTGGCGCTGAAGGTTTTAACAGCACCGGCCAACTTGGTCGCTGCGTCACCGTGGGCAATGAAGGCCACGCCTTTGTCGTTCAGGTTTTGCGCCCGCTTGAGGTACTCGGCACGCATGGTGTCGGTGTTCTGAGCGCGGGCCTTGGATTTTTGGCTCCACACCACCTTGAGCAGGTCGCGTGCGGTCTTGGCGGTGTAGAAAGAATCGGCCACCACAGCCACGCCGTAGGGCAGTCGCACCACGTTTTTCACGCCGGCCACCGCACGGGCAGCGGTGTCGTCCACGGTTTCGGGCACTTCGCCTTGCACCGGGGCGCGCAGCAC
>JBFZCK010000215.1:0-4236 GCA_041307965.1 Burkholderiales bacterium
AAGACCTGCGGGGCTACACCAAACAAAAATTCGCGCTCGACGTCGGGGCCGGTGCCACGGTGGGCATCGTGGCCTTGCCCTTGGCCATGGCCTTTGCGATCGCCAGCGGGCTCAAGCCCGAGGCGGGTTTGTGGACGGCGATCATCGCGGGCTTTTTGATCTCGGCCTTGGGTGGCACCTCGGTGCAAATCGGCGGCCCGGCGGGCGCCTTCATCGTCATCGTCTACGGCATCGTCGAGCGCTACGGCTTGGCCAACCTGTTGATCTCCACCGTCAGCGCGGGCGTGCTGCTCTTCCTGCTCGGGTGGTTGCGCTTGGGCTCTTTGGTGCGTTACGTGCCGGTGAGTGTGGTCATTGGCTTCACCAACGGCATCGCGGTGCTGATCGGTTTGTCGCAACTGCGCGATGTCATGGGCCTGCAAGTCGAGAAAATGCCGGCCGACTTCTTCAGCCAAATCGGCACGCTCTCGAGTGCCATTGACAGTTTCAACCCTTACGCCTTGGGCTTGTCCCTGGTGTGTGTGCTGGGCTTGTTTCTCTGGCCACGCTTGTGGGCGGTGGACTCGCAGTTTCGCCGCCAGCTCGACAACCTCCAGGGCATCAGCGCGCTCAAAGCCACCTCGCGGGTGCCCGCGCCGGTGATTGCCTTGGTCACCTTGTCGCTGCTGGCGTGGTTCTTGAGCCTGCCGGTGGAGACCATCGGTTCGCGGTTTGGTGGTATCCCACAAGGCTTGCCCAGCTTTGAGTTGCCCGCGTTTTCTTGGGAAACCGTCAAGCTCTTGATCGTGCCCACGCTGACCATCGCCCTCTTGGGCGCGATCGAGTCGCTCCTGTGCGCACGCGTGGCCGACCAGCTCAGCGACACGCCCAAACACGACCCCAACCAAGAACTCATGGCCCAAGGCATCGCCAACACCGTGGTGCCGTTTTTTGGTGGCATGCCCGCCACCGGCACCATCGCGCGCACGGTGACCAACATCCGCGCTGGCGCTGTGTCCCCCATCGCCGGCATCGTGCACGCCGCCACCTTGGCCGCCGTGGTCTTGTTGGCCGCGCCCTTGGCCATGCACATCCCGCTGGCGGTGCTCGCCGGGGTGTTGTTGTTCGTCGCCTGGAACATGGGTGAGTGGCGCGAATTTGTGCGCCTCAAACACTTCAGCAACCATTACCGCTTGATGATGGTCTCGACCTTTGTGGTCACCATCGTCTTTGACCTGACGGTGGCCGTGGAGCTGGGCTTGATCTTGGCGATCGTGCTCTTTGTGCGCCGCCAAAGCGGTTTGTTCACCGCCGACATCGACGCACAAACCGACACACGGATCGACGCCCGTTTGTACGGCGCGCTGTTTTTTGGTGCGGTGGCCAAGCTCGACGCCTTGCAACGCGCCGCCGACGCGGCCGCACCGGGTTTGGTGATGCGCCTGGATGTGCGCCAGATGATTTCCTTGGACACCACGGGCTTGGATGCCTTGGAGCAGCTCCAGCGCAGCCTGAGCAAACGCCAAGGCCGCTTGGTCCTGCGCGGGCTCAACCCCCAGCCGCGTTCCTTGCTGGAGCGCTCGGGCTTTGCCCAGCACATCGACATGGAAGAGACAGGGCCGGCCTGAGCCCGTAAAATGGGCCTTTTCCCCCAACAGGCCCGCCATGTTCCCCTTTGCCCGCCCGCACTACACCTCTGACACCACGCAGTTCTTGGCCCAGCTCAAGGAAGCCAATCCCAGCTTGGAAGCCGAGCAACGCCAAGGCCGTGCTCTGTTGTGGGACAGCGGCATGAACGCCCAGTTCCAAGCCGAGGCCAACGCTGCGCGCGTGCCCCAGCAACCCTACGTTTACCAAACCAAGGCCTGAGCCTTGGGCACGCCATGAGCACCGAGTCGCCCGAGCTCGAACAAGCCCCTGAGGGTTTGGACGCGGTGCTGCCCGCGGTGGTGGACCACGTCGCGGTGGCCCGGCTGTATGGCGAGCCGCTGTTTTCGATGCCGCGGGATTTGTACATCCCGCCCGATGCGCTGCAGGTGTTTTTGGAGGCGTTTGAAGGCCCACTGGACTTGCTGCTCTACCTGATCCGCAAGCAAAACTTCAACATCCTGGACATCCCCATGGCCGCGGTCACGCGCCAGTACCTGAGCTACGTGGACGAGATCCGCGCACAAAACTTGGAACTCGCCGCCGAGTACCTGCTGATGGCGGCCATGCTGATTGAAATCAAGTCGCGCATGCTCTTGCCACCCAAACGCGTGGCCGAGGGCGAAGAGGCCGAAGACCCGCGCGCCGAGCTGGTGCGCCGCTTGCTCGAGTACGAGCAAATGAAATTGGCCGCCCAACACCTCAACGAGTTGCCCCAATTTGGGCGCGACTTTCTGCGCGCCCAAGTGTTCGTGGAACAGGCCTTGGCGCCGCGCTTCCCCGATGTGCACGTGGTGGATTTGCAAAGCGCTTGGCGCGACATCCTCTCGCGTGCCAAGCTGGTTCAACACCACAAAATCAGCCGCGAAGAGCTCTCGGTGCGCGAGCACATGAGCATCGTGCTACGCCAATTGCAGGGCCGCAAGTTCGTCGAATTTGGCGAGCTGTTCGACCCCAGCCAAGGCAGTGCGGTCTTGGTGGTGACCTTCATCGCCATGCTCGAGCTGGCCAAAGAAACGCTGATCGAACTCACCCAAGCCGAAGCCTTCGCACCCATCTACGTGCGTTTGTCTTACACCCCTCAGTGATCCCTTCACCTTCAGGCTTGCATGCGCCAACACCACTTTGATGTTTTGATCATCGGCAGCGGCTTGGCCGGTCTGACCGCCGCGTTGCACTTGGCACCCACGCACCGCGTGGCCGTGATCACCAAACGCGGCATCTCCGATGGGTCAAGCAATTGGGCCCAAGGCGGCATTGCCGCCGTGCTGGCCGAGGGCGACAGCTACGCCTCCCACGTGGACGACACCTTGGTGGCCGGTGCGGGCCTGTGCGACTTGGACGCCACCCGCTTCACCGTGGAAAACGCCCCCTCGGCCATCGCTTGGCTGCGCGACATGGGCGTGCCCTTCTCCACCGAAAACGGCGAGCTGCACCTCACCCGCGAAGGTGGCCACAGCCACCGGCGCATCGTGCACGTGACCGACGCCACCGGCGCGGCGGTGCAAACCACCCTCAGCGCCCAAGCCCGGGCCACACCCAACATCGTGTTCTTCGAGAACCACATGTTGGTCGACCTCATCACCAGCCACAAACTGCCCGGCGCCGACCCCCAAACGCCTGCGCACTGCCGTGGCGCGTATGTGTTGGACGTGGACCGCGATGAGGTGGAAACCTTCAGCGCCAGCCACACCATTTTGGCCACTGGCGGCGCGGGCAAGGTCTACCTCTACACCACCAACCCCGACACCGCCACGGGCGATGGCATCGCCTCGGCGTGGCGCGCGGGCTGCCGTGTGGCGAACATGGAGTTCATCCAGTTCCACCCCACGTGCCTGTACCACCCGCACGTCAAGAACTTCCTGATCACCGAAGCCGTGCGCGGCGAAGGCGGCCGCTTGTTGTTGCCGCCGCATTTGGGCAGCCACCGCTTCATGCCCGACCACGACCCACGCGCCGAGCTCGCGCCGCGCGACGTGGTGGCACGCGCCATCGACTTTGAGATGAAAAAACACGGCCTGGACTGTGTGCACCTGGACATCTCGCACCAAAGCCCGGCCTTCATCCAAGAACACTTCCCCAACATCTTGGCGCGTTGCCAAGAGCTGGGCATCGACATCACCCGCGAGCCCATTCCCGTGGTGCCTGCGGCGCACTACACCTGCGGTGGTGTGGTCACCGACCTGCACGGCCGCACCGATGTGCCGGGCCTGTACGCGGTGGGTGAGACCACCTGCACCGGCTTGCACGGCGCCAACCGCTTGGCCAGCAACTCCTTGGTGGAATGCATGGTGTTTGCGCGTGGCGCGGTTCAGGCCATTCAAGCCAGCCCCAACCAGCCCGCCCCCGTCATGCCCACGTGGGACGACAGCCGCGTCACCGACGCCGACGAAATGGTCGTGATCTCACACAACTGGGACGAGCTGCGCCGCTTCATGTGGGACTACGTGGGCATCGTGCGCACCAACAAACGTTTGGAACGCGCCGCACACCGCATCAACCTGCTGCAGCAAGAAATCCAAGAGTTCTACCGCCAGTTCCACGTCACGCGCGACCTGCTGGAGCTGCGCAATTTGGTGCAAGTGGCCGACCTGATCGTGATGAGCGCCC
>JBFZCK010000216.1:0-16733 GCA_041307965.1 Burkholderiales bacterium
TCAGCGCGTCGGTTTTGAGCAGGGTGGGGTCTTTGAGTTGGGCCAGGGGTGAGGTGGTCATGGTGTCTCTTTGAGGAACGTTGGAATCAAAACAGGGTTTAACGGTAAGCCACGCCGGGCAAAACGCAGAGCATTTCAAACAAGAGGTTGGCGCCGAGCAAAGCGGTGTTGCCGCTGGTGTCGTAGGCTGGAGAGACTTCGACCAAGTCGCCGCCCACCAGGTTGAGGCCACGGCAGCCACGGATGATCTCGAGTGCTTGCGGCACGCTCAGTCCGCCGATTTCAGGCGTGCCCGTGCCGCCAGCAAACGAGGGGTCGATGCCGTCGATGTCAAAGCTCAGATAGGTGGGGGTGTTCGGGCCGATGCGCTCGCGGATCTGGGCCATCAGCGGCGCCAGCGATTGGTACCAGACCTCGTGCGCCGGCACGATGGTGAAGCCTTGTTGGCGTGGCCAGTCAAAGTCCTCCATCGAATAGCCGCTGCCGCGCAAACCAATTTGCCAAACCTTGTCGCCTTGCAGCAGGCCTTCTTCCACGGCGCGGCGAAACGGCGTGCCGTGGGCAATGCGCTCGCCAAACATATCGGGGTTGACGTCAGCGTGGGCGTCCACGTGGATCATGGCCACGGGGCCGTGCTGGGCCTTCATGGCGCGCAGGATCGGCAACGCGATCGTGTGGTCGCCGCCCAGGGTCAAGGGAATGCAGCCTGCGGCCAAGATGGGGCGGTAGTGGCGCTCGATGATGTCGACCGACTTGAGCAGGTTGTAAGTGTTGATCGGCACATCGCCCAAGTCGGCCACTTGCAAGGCGTCAAAAGGGGCTGCGCCCGTGGCCATGTTGTAGGGGCGGATAAGGCAAGACTCAGCGCGGATTTGGCGCGGGCCAAAACGAGCGCCGGGGCGGTGGCTGGTCCCGATGTCCAGTGGCACACCCACAAAACCCACGTTCAGGCCCTGTGGTGAGTCGGCCATGGGCAGACGCATCATCGAGGCCATGCCGCCAAAACGGGGCATTTCGTTGCCCCCCAAAGGTTGGTTGAAGGTGCTCATGGGGTGTGCTTTTGACGGCCGCGCAACCACTCCAAGGTGAGCATGAGCGCGGTGGTGAACAGGATCAGGAGGGTGGCCACGGCGGCGATGGTGGGGGAAATGTTTTCTCGGATGCCGGTGAACATTTGGCGCGGCAAGGTCACTTGCTCGGGGCCGGCCAAGAACAGCGTGACCACCACCTCGTCAAACGAGGTGGCAAAGGCGAACAAGGCGCCCGAGATCACGCCCGGCGCGATCACCGGGAGCGTGACTTTGAAGAAGGTGTGCAAGGGGCTGGCGCCCAAGCTCAAGCTGGCCTTGACCAGGTTGTGGTTGAAGTTTTGCAAGGTGGCCAAGACGGTGGTCACGACAAAGGGCGCACCCAGCGCAGCGTGGACCAAGACCAACCCGAGGTAGGAGTCGCTCAAACCCCACTGCGCAAACACCAAATACGTGGCCACACCGACCACCACGATGGGCACGACCATGGGCGAGATCAACAAACCGTTGATGAAGCCCTTGCCCCAAAAGCGCGTGCCGGCCAAGCCCATGGCGGCCAAGGTGCCCAAGACCGTGGCCAACAGCGTGGCCAGTGGCGCGACGATGAAGCTGTTTTTGGCCGCTCGCGCCCAATCGTCCGAGGCCCACATCTCCTCGTACCAACGCAGCGACCAGCCTTCAATCGGGTAAGCCAAAAACGAGCTGTCGCTGAACGACAGCGGGATGATCACCACGATGGGCAAGAGCAAGAACACCAGCGCGCCGATGCCGGCCACGCGCAGGGCCAGCCAGCCCAACATGTCCAGTGGCGTGTAGTAAGCGGGGAAGGGGGTGCGTTTGAACATGATCAGCCCAGGCTCAGTTCGGCTTTGGCCACGCGCCGGTACAGCGCATACAAAATCAGCGTCGTGCTGAGCAAGACCCCGCCCAAGGCGCAGGCCATGCCCCAGTTGACTTCCACGTTGGTGTACTGCGCCACGTAGTAGCTCAGCATCTGGTCGGCCGCCCCGCCGAGCAAGGCCGGCGTGACGTAGTAACCGATGGCGGTGATGAACACCAGCAAACAACCCGCGGCCACGCCGGGGTAGGTCTGCGGCAGGTACACCCGGGCGAAGGCGAACAGCGGCGGGCTGCCCAAAGAAATGGCCGCGCGCATGTAGTTGCTCGGCACCGATTTCATGACGCTGTAGAGCGGCAAGATCATGAAGGGCAAGAGGATGTGCACCATGGCGATGACCACACCCAAGCGGTTAAAGAGCAATGGCACGGGCGCGTCGGTGGCGCCGATGAACATCAGGAAGCGGTTGACCAGCCCGTTGTTTTGCAAGAGCACGATCCAAGCCGCGATGCGAACGAGCACCGAGGTCCAAAACGGCAGCAAAACCAGGATCAACATGACGTTGGCTTGGCGCTCGCTCAAGGTGCTGAGCCAATAGGCCAAGGGATAACCGATGAGCAAGGCGAACAAGGTGACCACGCCGCTGATCTCGAAGGTGCGAATCAAGATGTCACGAAACGCGGCTTCATCGTCGCCCACGGCCACGATGTCGCCTTGCGCACTGCGCTTGAGGTCGATGGCGGTGAGCAGGTAATCGGGGGTCCAGCGTTCGCTGTTTTTGGCGATGGCCAGCCAGAAGTCGGGCTCTTCCCATCGCGGGTCGAGGTCAATCAGGGTTTGGCGAGAGGCCGCAGGCGTGGTGGGCAGCTCCGTGGGCATGGCTCGGTAGGTGCCCATGATCAATGAGCGAGCGCCTGGCGCTTCGCTGTTGAGGCGGCGTGCCAAAACGCCGGCATCCGCGGTTTCTTCAATGGCCGCCAAGTCTTGCACCACCGCCGCGAACGCGGCATCGGTGGGCAAACCATGGCGATCCCAATCGGCCAAAGCCTGCCCCGTGCGGGGCAGGGCGTTGGCCACTTCGGGGTTTTCAACCGCACGGATCAGCAATTGGGCCAGCGGCACCAAAAACACCACCAGTAAAAACGCGAGCAGGGGCAAGGTCAGGGCCGCGGCCCTGACCTTGCGCCGACGATTGGCACGCTGCAGCTGGTCGATGAGAGCGGTGTCGCCGGTCATGGTGCTTACTGTGCGGCCCAAGCGGCGAAGCGCTTCTCGAGTGCCTCACCTTGGTCAGACCAGAAGCCGATGTTGAACTGCAAGGCGTTTTTGCTGTTGGCCGCCGATGTGGGCAAGAGGTTGAGCACCTTGGCGTCGAGCTTGGTCAAAGCCTTGTTGTTGGTCGGGCCGTAGCTGATGTTCTTGGCGTACTCGGCTTGGGCATCGGGCGAGCTGGCCATGGCGATGAACTTGTGGGCCAAGTCCTTGTTGGGCGTGCCTTTGGGCATGACCCAGAAGTCCAAGTCGTAAATGCCGCCGGTCCAAGAGATCTGCAGGTTCTTGCCTTCGCGTTGGGCTGCGTCGATGCGGCCGTTGTAGGCGGTGGTCATGGCCACATCACCCGCGACCAAGAACTGGGGCGGCTGTGCACCGGCTTCCCACCACTGGATGTTGGGCTTGAGCGCGGTCATCTTGGCGAAGGCGCGGTCGGCACCGGCCTTGGTGGCCAGCACTTTGTACACATCAGCGGGCTTGACGCCATCGGCCATCAGCGCGAATTCCAAGTTGTAGCGCGCGCCTTTGCGCATGCCGCGTTTACCGGCGTATTTCTTGGTGTCCCAGAAGTCGGCCCAGCTGGTGGGTGCGTTCTTGATCTTGTCGGCGTTGTAGGCCATCACCGTGGACCACACAAACGTGCCCACGCCGCACTCGTGCACAGCGGCCTTTTGGAAGTCGGCCTTGTTGCCCACTTTGCTCCAGTCGAGCTTTTCGAACAGGCCTTCGTCGCAACCGCGGTTCAGGTCGGGGCTCTCGACCTCGACCACGTCCCAGGTCACTTTCTTGGCTTCGACCATGGCCTTGATTTTGGCTTGTTCACCGTTGTATTCCACGGCCACGACTTTGCCCGCGCCGGTTTTCTCGAAGGGCTCGAAATACGCCTTCTTCTGCGCGGCGCCGTTGGCTCCACCGAAGTTGACCACGGTCAGCGTGCTTTGTGCCATGACGGGCAAGCTCGCAGCGATGGCCGCGGCCACCAGGATCTGTTTCATTTTCATGTTGTCTCCTACAGGGTTGATGGAAAGGCAGGGTGCTCAGCGGTAAATCCGCACGTGCTCGGTGGGCAAGAACAGCGTCACGTCTTGACCGGCTTGCAAGGGGTCCAACCCTTGCAGCGGTACTTTGACGCCGATCTCGGCTTGTTGGGGGAGGTGGCAGCGCAGGCGCTGGTGGTCACCAAAATACATCAGGTCGCGCAGCTGGGTCTGCAGGGTGCTGTGCGGGGTGTCCAATGGGCGCAGTGCGATGCGCTCGGGTCGGATGCTGCAATGCACCGACTCGCCCACGGCGGCTTGGTTGATGTTCAGGCCGTGCAGGGCGCTGCCGTTGGGCAAACGCACGGTGCAGTGTTCACCTTGGACCGCATCGATCACACCCGTGAGCACCGAGTTGTCGCCCACAAACCCGGCCACAAAGCGGTTGGCGGGGGCTTCGTACAAACGGTCCACGCGGTCGATTTGTTGGATCAGGCCGTCGTTGAACACCGCCACCCGATCGGACATGGTCAGCGCTTCCGATTGGTCGTGGGTGACGTACACAAAGGTGATGCCCAAAGAGCGGTGCAAGGCCTTGAGTTCGATTTGCATGTGCTCGCGCAGCTGTTTGTCCAAAGCGCCCAAGGGCTCGTCCATGAGCACGAGTTGGGGGTCAAACACCAAGGCGCGCGCCAAGGCCACGCGCTGCTGCTGGCCGCCTGAGAGTTGCGCCGGGAACCGATCGCCCATGGGTCCCATTTGCACCATGTCCAAGGCCTTGGCCACTTTGGCCTGGCGCTCTTTGTCGGGGCAGCGGCGAACGCTCAAGGGGTAAGCGATGTTTTGCGCCACCGTCATGTGCGGGAACAAGGCGTAGTTCTGGAACACCATGCCGAAGTTGCGTTTGTGCGGCGGCGTGCGGGTGATGGGCACGCCATTCAAAGCAATCTCACCGGCGGTGGGTGACTCAAAGCCCGCGAGCATCATCAGCGTGGTGGTTTTGCCCGAACCCGAGGGGCCCAAGAGCGACAAGAACTCGCCCTTTTGAATCGACAGGTTGAGGTCTTTGACCACCAAGGTCTTGCCATCGTATGTTTTTTGAACGCCGGTGAAGGTGACGAGGGGCAGGGAAGTGGTCATGGGCGTGATGGCAATTCAGCGGGGCAAGGAATCGTGTGGGTCAAGCAACCACCGTGCCGAGTCGGCGCCCAAGCTCGGTGGGGCTTTGGGCGAGACCGGGCGCTGGCCGTCCAGTCGCATGGGGTTGGCGATCATGGGGGGCGCGCCGTCCGCGGCGGGCAAGCACAGGCCACGGGCCTGCACCTGCGGGTGCTCCAGCACTTGGTCGATGGCCAAGATGGGCGAGCACGGCACCGCGGCGGCTTCGAGTTGGCTCACCCACTGCGCGGTGGTGCGCGTGAGCAGCCACTGCGCCAGCAAGGGCACCAGCACGGTGCGGTGCTGCACCCGCATGGGGTTGGTGGCGAAGCGCTCGTCGCGCGCGAGGTCGGGGTGGCCGGCGACCTCACAAAAACGGGCGAACTGCCCGTCGTTGCCCACGGCCAGCACCACGTGGCCGTCGGCGCTGGCGAACACTTGGTAGGGCACGATGTTGGGGTGGGCATTGCCCATGCGCGTGGGCCGGGTCTGGCCCACGAGTTGGTTGCTGGCTTGGTTGGCCAGCATGGCCACTTGCACGTCAAAGAGCGCGGCGTCGATCACGCGCCCGCGACCGGTGCGTGCGCGTTCGTGCAGCGCGGCCAAGATGGCGGTGGTGGCGTACACGCCGGTCATGAGGTCGGTCACCGCAACACCCACCTTTTGGGGTTCGGCCCCGGCCTCACCGGTCACGCTCATCAAACCGCCTTCGGCTTGGATGGCGAAGTCGTAGCCCGCTTTTTGCGCCAACGGCCCGGTTTGACCGTAGCCGGTGATCGAGCAATAAATCAGGCGCGGGTTGAGCGCTTGCAAACTGCCCGCGTCCAAGCCGTATTTGGCGAGCTGACCGACCTTGTAGTTCTCCAGCACGATGTCGGCGTCTTGAGCCAGTTCGCGCACCAAGGCCGCGCCTTCAACGCTGGCCAAGTCGATCGCCACCGAGCGCTTGCCGCGGTTGGCGCACAAAAAATACGCCGCCACGCGGTCCGCGCCTTCGCCCCACCACGGGGGGCCCCAGGTGCGGGTGTCGTCGCCCGCGCCGGGGCGCTCGACTTTGAGCACGTCCGCGCCATAGTCGGCCAAGAGCTGGCCGGCCCACGGGCCGGCGAGCACGCGCGAGAGATCCAGCACCCGCACACCGGCCAGCGGCTGCGGGGGGCTGTGGGGCACGTTGGCGCTCGTTTGTTTGGCGGGCATCAAGAGAAGGCTTGGATGCCGGTGATCGCACGGCCCAAGATCAGCGCGTGCACGTCGTGCGTGCCCTCGTAGGTGTTGACCACCTCCAAGTTCACCAAGTGACGCGCCACACCGAACTCGTCGGAGATGCCGTTGCCACCCATCATGTCGCGCGCCATGCGCGCCACGTCCAGCGCCTTGCCACAGCTGTTGCGCTTCAAGATGCTGGTGAGCTCCACCGCGGCCGTGCCTTCGTCTTTCATGCGGCCCAAGCGCAAGCAGCCCTGCAGGCCTAGGCTGATCTCGGTGAGCATGTCGGCGAGTTTCTTTTGGATCAGCTGGTTGGCCGCCAAGGGGCGACCGAACTGCTGGCGGTCCATGACGTACTGGCGCGAGCGGAAGTAGCAGTCCTCAGCCGCGCCCAAGGCGCCCCAAGCGATGCCGTAGCGCGCGCTGTTCAGACAGGTGAAGGGGCCTTTGAGTCCACGGATGTCGGGGAAGGCGTTCTCTTCCGGCACAAACACGTTGTCCATCACGATCTCGCCGGTCAAGGACGCACGCAAGCCCACCTTGCTGTGGATGGCCGGGGCGCTCAAGCCCTTCATGCCTTTTTCCAAGATGAAGCCGCGGATCGCGCCTTCGTCGTCCTTGGCCCAGACCACAAACACGTCGGCAAAGGGGCTGTTGGTGATCCACATCTTGGCACCGCTGACGCTGAAGCCGCCGGGCACCTTCTTGGCGCGGGTGATCATGGACGCGGGGTCCGAGCCGTGGTTGGGTTCGGTCAGGCCAAAGCAGCCGATCCACTCGCCGGTGGCCAGCTTGGGCAGGTATTTCTGTTTTTGCGCTTCGGTGCCGAAGGCGTTGATCGGCACCATGACCAGCGAGCTTTGCACGCTCATCATCGAGCGGTAACCGGAGTCCACGCGCTCGACCTCACGCGCCACCAAACCGTAGCACACGTAGTTCAGGCCCGCGCCGCCGTATTGCTCGGGAATGGTCGCGCCGAGCAAACCGAGCTCACCCATCTCGCGAAAAATGGCGGGGTCGGTTTTTTCGTGGCGAAAGGCCTCGGTCACGCGGGGCAGTAAGCGGTCTTGGCAGTACGCCCGAGCCGCGTCGCGCACGGCACGCTCGTCATCGGTGAGCTGGCTGTCGAGGTTGAAAGGGTCTTCCCAAGAAAAACGGGGACTGGCGCTCATGCTTTGTTTCCTTGTAGGTGGTTAAGGGCATCGGCAATCATGTTAAGGCCTTCGTCAATCACCGTGTCGCTGGCGGTTAATGGCACCAAAATGCGCACGACATTGCCGTAGGTACCGCAGGTCAAGATGATCAGGCCACGGTTCATGGCTTCGACCGCCAAGGCCTTGGTCAGGTCGGCGTCGGGCTGGTGGGGGTCGCCGTTTTTGCACAGCTCCATGGCCACCATCGCGCCCAAGCCGCGCACCTCGGCGATGCATTTGTGGTCTTTGGCGAGGGCTTGCAAGCGGCTGGTGATGCGCTGGCCGACGTCGCGGCTGCGCTGCAGCAGGTTCTCTTCTTCAAACACCTCCAGCACGGCCAGCGCGGCCGCACAGGCCAGCGGGCTGCCAGCGTAGGTGCCGCCCAAGCCACCAGGGGCGGGGGCGTCCATGATCTCGGCGCGGCCCACCACGGCGGAAATGGGGAAGCCACCGGCCATCGACTTGGCCATGGTGATCAGGTCGGGCGCCACGCCCGACTGCTCCACCGCGAACCACGTGCCGGTGCGGCCCGCGCCGGTTTGCACCTCGTCGGCGATCATCACGATGCCGTGCTGGTCGCACAGGGCGCGCACGCGCTGCAAGAACTCGGGCGGGGCCACGTTGAAGCCGCCTTCACCTTGCACAGGCTCGACGATCATGGCCGCCACGCGGCTGGCTTCGATGTCGTTTTTGAAGATGTGTTCGATCGACTCGATCGCGTCGTCCACGCTCACACCGTGCAGCGCGTTGGGAAAGCGGGCGTGGAACACTTCAGCAGGGAAGGGGCCAAAGCCGGTTTTGTAGGGCACGACCTTGCCCGTCAAGCCCAAGGTCAGCAAGGTGCGGCCGTGGTAGCCGCCACCAAAGGCGATCACGCCGGAGCGGCCGGTGTGGGCGCGGGCGATCTTGACGGCGTTTTCCACGGCTTCGGCGCCGGTGGTCAAGAACAGGGTTTTCTTGGGGAAGTCGCCGGGGGCTTTGGCGTTGATGCGCTCGGCCAGCTCCACATAAGGCTCGTAGGCCAAGACTTGGAAGCAGGTGTGGGTGTAGTGGTCGAGCTGGTCTTTGACCGCTTGGATGATTTTGGGGTGGCGGTGGCCGGTGTTGAGCACCGCGATGCCGCCGGCAAAGTCGATGAAGCGGCGGCCCTCGACGTCCCAGATCTCGGCGTTTTCGCCGCGCTCGATGAAGATCGGGTGGCTGAAGCCCACGCCACGGGGAATGGCGGCTTGGCGGCGGGCCAGCAAGGCGGCGTTGTTCAGGTGGGTGTCGCGTTTCATGGGGTGCTCCGGTTGAGAACAGGGGTTGTCCGAATGGGCCCATTCTGAACCTTTGGGCCAGCGCTACCATATACAGATGGGGCCTGTACAGCGATGCACTGTATGGCCCGACCGACCTGTACACACAAACCCGACCCCCTTTATGTTTACCCTCAACCCCCAAAGCGCCACGCCCCTGGTGGTCCAGATCGTGGAGGGTTTTCGCGCCTTGATCCAAAGTGGCAACCTGCGCCCCGGGGCCAAGGCCCCCTCGATCCGCCAGTTTGCCCACGCGCACGGCGTGAGCGTCTACACCGTGGTGGACGCTTACGACCGCTTGGTGGCCTTGGGCTTTTTTGCCTCGCGGCCGCACTCGGGGTTTTTTGTGCGCAAGCGCGAGAACGAGGCGCCCACGGGCGCAGGGGTGCCCAGCGTGGAGGCGGCCAACCACAGCTTTGACTCCATGTGGTACCTGCGCCGCGTGTTCGAGAACCGGGCACTGGGCATGAAACCGGGCTGCGGCTGGGTGCCCGGCGACTGGTTGTTTGAGGACGGGCTGCGCCGCAGCTTGCGCGCCTTGGCCAGCGAGACCGTGGACGTGGGCGGCTACGGCGAGCCCAAAGGCTTTGCGCCGCTGCGCCAGATGGTGCGCGACTTATTGGCCGAACAAGAAATTGCCGTCAGCGCCGATCAGGTCTTGCTCACCCAAGGCTCCAGCCAAGCGCTGGACTTGGTGGCGCGCCGCTTGGTGCGACCGGGCGACGCGGTCTTGGTCGACGATCCGGGCTACCCCAACTTGCTGTTTTCGCTGCGCTTCTTGGGCGCCAAACTCTTGGGCGTGCCCCGCACACCCCAGGGCTACGACCTCGTGGCCTTGGAGGCCTTGATTCAGCAGCACCAACCCAAGGTCTTTTTCACGCAGCCGCGCTTGCAAAGCCCCACCGGCTCGGTGGCCAGCTTGGCGCACCTGCACCGCGTGGTGCAACTGGCCGAGCAACACGGCATCACCGTGGTCGAAAACGACATCTACGCCGACCTCGACCCCGAGCCGCGCCCCTCATTGGCCAGCTTGGACCAGCTCCAGCGCGTGGTCTACATCAGCAGTTTTTCCAAAACCATCTCGCCCAACATCCGCGTGGGCTATTTGGCCGCGCCCCCCGATTTGCTGGAGGACTTTGCCCAACTCAAGATGATCGCGGGCCTGACCTCGTCGGAACTCAGCGAGCGCTTGGCCTACGGCTCCTTGGTCGATGGGCGCTGGCGCAAACACCTGCGCACCCTGCGCGAACGCTTGGCCCAAGCCCACCAGCGCGTGGCCCAGCGGCTCGAAAACGCGGGCTTTGAGTTGTTTTGTGAACCCAAAGCGGGCATCTTTTTGTGGGCCCGCCACCCCGACATCAACAACGCCGCCGAACTGGCTTACCAGGCCGCCGAACAAGACATCTTGCTCGGCCCCGGCCACCTCTTCGGCACCGATTTGCATCCCAGCCCCTGGCTGCGTTTCAACGTGGCCTTCACCGACGAGCCTGCGGTGTGGGCGTTTTTGGAGTCGCAGCGCAAGACCGGTTAAGCCTGAGCGCGGTAGCGTTTCAGTCAAACAGCTGGTGCAACTTTTCTTCCAAGTCTTTGGACAGAATGGGTTTGGGCAGGTAGTCGTTCATGCCCGCTTGCAGACACAGCTCGCGATCCCCGAGCATGGCGTTGGCCGTCATCGCAAAAATGGGCAAATCCTGAAACTGCGGCATTTGTCGAATCCTGGCCGTGGCCTCAAGGCCATCCATGACGGGCATTTGCATGTCCATGAGCACCAGGTCAAACGGCTCGGTGTGTTGGCACAGCAAGTCCAAGGCCTCTTGCCCGTGGTTGGCCAAACACACCCGGTGTCCCCATTGCTTGAGCATCTTGCTGGCCAGCAGCTGGTTGATGGGGTGGTCTTCGACGACGAGGATGGACAGCGAAGGCAAAGGCTGTCGGGCTTGTTGTGAATCGATGAGTTTGTCTTCAAGCGGGTCGGGTAATTCCAGCGGCAAATCAAAACCGAAGGTGCTGCCCACACCCACCTGACTGCTCACCCTCAATTCGCCGCCCATCAATTGCACCAGGCGTTGGGTGATGGTCAGACCCAAGCCGGTGCCGCCGTAATGACGGGTGGTCGAAGTGTCGGCTTGTGCGAAGGCTTCAAAAATTTTCTCGAGTTTGTCCAGCGCGATCCCAATGCCCGTGTCTTGCACGCTGAAGGTCAGTCGGCTGGGCCCAGCTTGGCAGGTCTGCGCTTCGATGCGAACGGTGATCTTGCCGCTTTTGGTGAACTTGATGGCGTTGCCGATCAGGTTGATCAGCACCTGGCGCAGTCGCGTGGGGTCGCCCAACATGCGTGTCGGCGTATCGGGCCCCAACACAACATCCATGACGAGGTCTTTTTCATCCGCGCGGGTACACAAAATTTGAATGCAGTCGTTGACGGTTTGTGTCAGGTTGAACGCGACGTGCTCGATCTGGATCTTGCCTGCTTCGATTTTCGAAAAATCCAGGATGTCGTTGATGATGGCCAGTAAAGCCTGTGCCGAGCGTTTGACGATCTCCAAATACGCTTGACGTTCCGCTTCGTTGTGGCTGTCCAAGGCCAAATCGGTCATGCCGATGATGCCATTCATGGGCGTGCGGATCTCGTGGCTCATGTTGGCCAAAAAATCGCTTTTTGCCGAACTCGCGCGTTTGGCCGAATTCAGGGCGTCGCGGAGTTCGGCCGTGCGTTGCACCACCAACATCTCGGCTTGTTCGGCCGCTGCTTGCAGCCGCACATTGGCGTTGTAGAGCGCCAATGACTTTTCTTCCAAAATGCGCTCCGCCTCTTTGCGCGCCATGCGCTCACGATCCAGGCGTTTGCGCAATCGGTCGAGTTCTTCGCTCATCGTCGCGTCAAGGTAAATCGCTCTTGGCGCCGGCCGCCGTGTTCGGTCGCCTCGCGCGCGATGTCGATCCGCTCAGCGAAGTGGTCAATGCAGCCCAACATCAATCCCTCTGCCAAGTCTTCAAAATGGCGGTTCGAGTCGTACAGCAAGACCAATTGGTTTTCGTTGCGGTGTTCGGTCTCAAAACGGGGAAGTTGCGCATCGGGGTAGAGCTTCAAGACCTCGGCGTGAATGATGTTTTCAATACCCTCCAGGAAACTGAGCGCATCGTGAACATTGACGAAAAAAGAAGGGTGCGTCAAAAAGAAATGCGCAAACAGGTGTTTGCCGTAGGCCCGCAACAGGTCTGGAATGGGCGTGCCTGAGCGTTCAGACAGGGCCACCACCAAGGCCACCATTTCTTCATGGGGGTAAGTGCCCACGGCGGTGTAAGCACCACCCGAAGGCAGTTGGGCTGCCTCGATGATGTCGTCCACCATGTCTTCGGAAAATTGACTCTCCACCATTTCGAGGAAAGCGGTAAAAACAACGCCTTTCATGGGGTCCTTTTCTGTGGTTAACCACAATGAATACATTGAGACGGGGTCTGTTTGGGGTGTTTCCCCTAAATGTACCCAAAAATAGTCTATTGAGATGCGTGAACGAGGGTGCACCGGCCGACAAGGCCTGAGCCCCAGCGGGGCCCTAGGCCATCTCGCGTGTCCAGGCGGTCTGGGGCTAAAAACCTATAATCGATGGTTGCACTTTCAGCGAACCCACCCCATGAGCCAAGCCCCTATTTCCGTTGCCGATATCCGCAAGACCTTCTTGGACTTCTTTGCCTCCAAAGGGCACACCGTTGTGGCCTCAAGCCCCTTGGTGCCCGGCAACGATCCCACGCTGATGTTCACCAACTCGGGCATGGTCCAGTTCAAGGACGTGTTCTTGGGCACCGACAAGCGCTCGTATGTGCGCGCCGCATCCGTGCAAGCGTGTTTGCGCGCTGGTGGCAAACACAACGACTTGGAAAACGTGGGCTATACCGCGCGCCACCACACCTTCTTTGAAATGATGGGCAACTGGTCCTTCGGCGATTACTTCAAGCGCGAGTCGCTCAAGTGGGCGTGGGAGTTGTTGACCGAGGTCTACAAACTGCCCAAAGACAAGCTGCTGGCCACCGTCTACCAAGAAGACGACGAGGCCTACGACATTTGGACCAAAGAGATTGGCCTGCCGCCCGAGCGCGTGATCCGGATCGGTGACAACAAAGGCGGTCGCTACAAGAGCGACAACTTCTGGATGATGGCCGACACCGGCCCTTGCGGCCCCTGCTCGGAAATCTTCTACGACCACGGTGATCACATCCCCGGCGGCCCACCCGGCAGCCCCGAAGAAGACGGCGACCGTTTCATCGAAATCTGGAACAACGTGTTCATGCAGTTCAACATGCACGAAGACGGCTCGGTCACGCCGCTGCCCGCGCCCTGCGTGGACACAGGCATGGGCTTGGAGCGCTTGGCGGCGATCTTGCAGCACGTGCACAGCAACTACGAAATCGACATTTTTGATGCGCTCATCAAAGCCGCTGCGCGCGAAACCGGCACCACGGACTTGGGCCACAAGAGCCTGCGCGTGATCGCCGACCACATCCGCGCCACCGCCTTCTTGGTCAGCGACGGCGTGGTGCCCAGCAACGAAGGTCGTGGCTACGTGCAGCGCCGCATCATCCGCCGCGCCATCCGCCACGGCTATTTGCTCGGCCAAAAAACCCCGTTCTTCCACAAGCTCGTGCCCGACTTGGTGCGCTTGATGGGCGAGGCTTACCCCAACATGGCCAATCAAGCGGCCAGCATCACCGACATCCTGCGCGTCGAAGAAGAGCGCTTCTTTGAAACCCTGCAAAGCGGCATGCAAATTTTGGACGCGGCCTTGGCCGGTGGCGTCCAAGAGCTGCCCGGCGAAGTGGCCTTCAAGCTGCACGACACCTACGGCTTCCCGCTGGACTTGTCGGCCGATGTCTGCCGCGAACGCGGTCTGACGGTGGATGAGGCTGGCTTTGACGCGGCCATGAAAAAACAAAAAGACCAGGCGCGTGCCGCAGGCAAGTTCAAGATGGACAAGGCCTTGGAGTACGCCGGCTCGGGCAACGCCTTTGTGGGCTACGAGTCGCTGCAAGCCTCGGCCAAGGTCTTGGCCCTGTACCGTGACGGTGTGGCCGTGAACCAGCTCGATGCCGGTCAGTCCGGCGTGGTCGTGCTCGACACCACCCCGTTCTACGCCGAGTCCGGCGGCCAAGTGGGTGACCAAGGCGCCATCGTCTGCGGCGACGCGGGCTTCGATGTGGTGGACACCCAAAAAATCAAGGCCGACGTGTTCGGTCACCACGGCAGCCAAGTCCGCGGCAGCCTCAAGGTTGGTGACGCCGTGCAAGCGCACGTCAACACCGAACTGCGCGCGGCCACCGTGCGCAACCACAGCGCCACCCACCTCATGCACAAAGCCTTGCGCGACGTCTTGGGCACCCACGTGCTGCAAAAGGGCTCGCTCGTCACCGCTGAGCGCACGCGCTTTGACTTTGCGCACAACGCGCCGGTCACCGATGCCCAAATTCGCGAGATCGAAGCCATCGTGAACGCCGAAATTTTGGCCAACGCGCCCGCCAAAGCCCAGTTGATGGACATCGAATCGGCCCAAAAAACCGGCGCCATGATGCTCTTCGGTGAGAAGTACGGCGAGACCGTGCGCGTGCTCGACATCGGCTCCACCCGCGAACTCTGTGGCGGCACCCACGTCAACGCCACCGGTGATATCGGCCTGTTCAAGGTCGTGGCCGAAAGCGGTGTGGCCTCGGGCGTGCGCCGAATCGAAGCCGTCACGGGCGGCAACGCGCTGGCCTATTTGCAAACCTTGGAAGCCGCCGTGAGCCAAGCCGCTGGCGCCCTCAAAGCCCCGAGCAACGAACTCAACGCCCGCTTGGCCCAAGTGCTCGACCAAGTCAAAGCCCTGGAAAAAGAAATCACCGCCCTCAAAGGCAAGGTGGCCTCGGCCCAAGGCGATGAGCTCATGGCCCAAGCCATCGACATCAACGGCATCAAGTTCTTGGTGGCTCAACTCGAAGGCGCTGATGCCCAAGCCCTGCGCGACACGATGGACAAGCTCAAGTCCAAACTCAAGTCCGCCGTGGTCGTGCTCACCGCCGTGGACGGCGAGAAGGTGCAAATCGCCGCGGGCGTGACCGCCGACAACGTGGGCAAAGTCAAAGCCGGCGAACTCGCCAACTTCGTTGCCCAGCAGGTTGGCGGTAAAGGCGGCGGTAAACCCGACATGGCCATGGCCGGCGGCTCCAATCCCGCCGCCTTGCCCGCGGCCATGGCCAGCGTGCAAGCCTGGGTCAGCGAACGCGTTTGAGCGTCACCTCGCTGTCAACGACAGCGTGAGCTGACTCACAAACGCCCGGGCTTGGCCCGTCACCGGATCGGTGAACGTCACCGACTGGGCCAGCAGCTGCAACGGTGACTGAAAGTCCTCGGGGTCGTCTGGGCCGTGCAAGACCTTGGGGTAGAAGGGGTCGCCCTCAATGGGGATGCCCAGGGCGTTCATGTGCACGCGCAGTTGGTGGCGTTTGCCACTGATGGGTTGCAGTTCATACAAACCCCGTGGACCTTCGCTCTTCAGCAAGGCGATGCGGGTTTCGCTGTTGGGCTGGCCCGGCACTTCTTGGGTTCTGAAAAACGGTTCGCCCGGCACCAGTCGGCTGCTGTGCACGCGCGGCAGCGCCAAGCCGGGCAGCAGCGGCGCCACGGCGTGGTAGGTCTTGTGGATCTGGTGGTCGCGAAACAGCGCGTGGTAGGCGTCGCGGTCTTGCAGGCGTTTGCCCAGCAGCACCAGGCCCGCGGTTTCGCGGTCGATGCGGTGCAGCGGCACCAAGTCGGCGCAATCGGTCTGGCGTTTGAGTTGCACCAACAGGCTCTGCTGAACATAACGGCCCGCGGGCGTGACGGGCATGAAGTGCGGTTTGTCGGCCACCAACAGGTGCTCGTCTTCGAACACGGTGTTCGCCTTGAAGGGCAGGACCTGCTCGTCGGCCAAGTGGCGGTAGTAGTAAATGCGTTGGCCCACGTGGCAGGCTTGGTGTGCCTGGGCGGCTTGGCCGTTTTCTTGCAGCACCAAGCCCTGCGCCAAACGCTCGGCCCACTCAGCGCGCGAAATGCCGGGCATGCGCTGGGTCAAAAAATCGAGCAGGTGCGGTGCGCCGTGCGGCACCGAAACCACGCTGGCGCTCACGCCATCGCGCATGGGCAAGGCAGTGGGCTTGCCCAAGTCCGCCATGTCAGGCGCGACGAAACACCAAGTCCCACACGCCGTGGCCGAGCTTGAGGCCTCGGTTTTCAAACTTGGTCAGGGGCCGGTAGTCGGGCTGTGGCGCGAATTGTCCTGCACCCGCGGTGTTCACCAGCAAAGGCTCGGCGCTGAGCACAGCCATCATTTGTTCGGCGTAGGGCGCCCAGTCGGTGGCCAAGTGCAAGTAGCCGCCGGGTTTGATGTGTTCGGCCAAACGTTGGACAAACGGCGACTGGATCAAGCGCCGCTTGTGGTGGCGGCTCTTGTGCCAAGGGTCGGGGAAAAAAATGTGCACGCCGTCCAAACTGTCTTGGCCCAGCATGTGGTCCATCACCTCGACTGCGTCGTGCTGCACGATGCGGATGTTGCCGATGTCGTGTTCGCCACAGCGTTTGAGCAAAGCGCCCACGCCGGGCTCGTGCACCTCACAACACAAGAAGTTGTCGCCTGGGCGCACCTGCGCGATGTGCGCGGTCGCGTCGCCCATGCCAAAGCCAATCTCCAGAATCAGCGGCGCGCTGCGGCCAAACGCGGCGCTCACGTCCAAGCGCTCGGTTTGGTAAGGCAACA
>JBFZCK010000217.1:0-5228 GCA_041307965.1 Burkholderiales bacterium
CCCAAGGGAATCAAAGCGTACACCGGCCAACGAATCAAGCCACCCGCATTGGATGACATTTCCCCAGAAACCCAAGCGTTGGCCAACGTTGGCCAGCCCAAGGTGATCATCATGTAGCACAGGGGGAACAAAAAGATCACGATGCCACCAATGTCGATCCAGTTGCGCGTACGGGCGCTGAACTTGGACGAAATGAAATCGATGCGCACATGCGCGTTGCGCAGAAAAGCGTAGCCCCCGCCGAGCATGAACACAGCAGCGAAGATGTACCACTGGATCTCCAACAAAGCGTTGGAGCTGTTGTTGAAGAGTTTGCGCACGATGGCGTTGCCCGCGCTGATGAAAGTGGTCAGCAAAATCAACCACATAGCCACCTGACCGATACGCGCACTGAGCGCATCGACCGCGCGTGAAAATTGAAGCAAGGCTTGCATGGATCTGTTCCCTTGAAGACTGGGTCACTTGACCCTTGGGCAGTTTAGCGGAGTCATTTGGTCCACCCACTACGTAAATGTCACAAAAAAACCCCGCCGAGGCGGGGTTGTGTGAGGAGCGCTTAGCCGATCACAGCTTGGCCGACTGCATGTAGCGGTCGAACTGTGCTTCGGTGAAGCGGAACCACAGGTTTTGTTCCTTGCGGAAAGCCGAGTAGTCGTCGTAGATTTTTTTCCAGTTCGGGTTGGACTGGCGAAGTTCTTCGTACAGACCCATCGACTCTTTAAACGCAGCGTCCATCACGACCTTGGGGAAAGGCAAGACCTTGGCGCCACCAGCGACCAAGCGCTTCAAAGCGGCTGGGTTGCGAGCGTCGTAGCGGGCTTGCATTTCGGTGTGGGCGTAAGAAGCTGCAGATTCCACGATGGCTTGGTTTTCTTTCGACAAAGCATTGAACGCGGTCTTGTTGATGTAGAAGTCCAGCTGTGCACCGCCTTCCCACCAGCCTGGGTAGTAGTAATGCTTGGCCACTTTTTGGAAGCCCAGCTTCTCGTCGTCGTATGGACCGACCCATTCGGCGGCATCGATGGTGCCTTTTTCCAGAGATTGGTAAATCTCGCCACCAGGGATGTTTTGTGGCACACCGCCCATGCGGGTGAACACCTTGCCAGCAAATCCGCCGATGCGCATTTTCATGCCCTTGATATCGGCCATCGATTTGATTTCCTTGCGGTACCAGCCACCCATTTGGGCTCCGGTGTTACCGCCTGGGAAGTTCACGATGTTGTACTTGTCGTAGAACTCGCGGAACAGCTTCATGCCGTTGCCATCGTAATACCAAGCGGTGAGCTGGCGGCTGTTCAAACCGAAAGGAATGGCCGTGCCCAAGGCGAAGGTGTCGTCTTTGCCGAAGAAGTAGTAAGGGGCGGTGTGGGCCATTTCAACAGTGCCCTGTTGAACGCCATCGACCACGGAGAACGGAGGCATCAATTCACCGCCTGCGTGAACCGACACGGTGAATTTGCCGCCAGACATGGCGTTGACTTTCTGTGCGAACACGTCGGCAGCGCCGAAGATGGTGTCCAAAGCCTTGGGGAAGCTCGAAGCCAGGCGCCAGCGAATGGCGGCCTGAGCCTGCACGGCGGGGGCTGCACCAGCAGCCAACACGCCAGCGATACCGGCATGTTTGATTACGGAACGACGATCCATTGAATTCTCCATGGTGGTTGATCGGAAACCTGCGCAGGGCACAGGCTTGACCTAAAGTCAGCCTGCATTGTAGGAACACAACCCGAACAAATCCGGCGATTGGATCGAGGGTTTTCCCTTAGACTTCTTGACTTTTCAAAGAATTCAAAGGCGTTGAAAGTTCTTCAACCCAGCAGGGTTTTCAGGCGCTCACGCACCGAAGCCTCGATGCCTTGGGCATCCAGTCCTTGCAAGGCCATGAGGTGGGCGGGGTCACCGTGCTCGGTGAAGGTGTCGTCCAAGCCGAGCACCAACACGGGGCGCACCACCCCCGCGTCTTGCAAGGCTTCGAGCACCGCACTGCCTGCCCCCCCCATGCGACAGCCCTCTTCGACGGTGACGATGAGTTCGTGGTCTTGGGCAATGGAGAGCAGCAGCTCCACATCCAGCGGTTTGACCCAGCGCATATTGGCCACGGTGGCGTTCAAGGCCTCAGCGGCTTTCAGCGCCGGGTAGAGCAAAGCACCAAAAGCCAAGATGGCCACGCGCTGACCTGGGCGGCGAATCTCACCACGGCCAAAGGGCAGCCCATTCAAATCGCTGGGCACGGGCACACCCGCTCCCGCACCTCTCGGGTAACGAACGGTCACCGGCTGGGCTTGTGCATGCGCGGTGCTGAGCAACTGGCGGGTTTCGGCCTCATCGGCTGGGGTCGCGATGGCCATGTTGGGGATGCAGCGCACAAACGCGATGTCGTAAGCCCCCGCGTGGGTGGCACCGTCCGCCCCCACCAAGCCCGCGCGGTCCAACGCAAACACCATGGGCAGGTTTTGCAAGGCCACGTCGTGAATCAGTTGGTCGTAGGCGCGCTGCAAGAAGGTGGAATAAATCGCCACCACGGGCTTCAAGCCCTCGCAAGCCAGGCCGGCAGCAAAGGTCACCGCGTGTTGTTCGGCAATGCCGACGTCGAAGTAACGTTCGGGGAACCGGCGCTCAAACTCCACCATGCCCGAGCCCTCGCGCATGGCTGGGGTGATGCCCACCAAACGCTGGTCGGCTTGGGCCATGTCGCACAACCATTGGCCAAAGACCTGGGTGAAGGTGGTTTTGGGCGCGGTGCTGGGCTTGACCAAGCCGACCGCGGGGTCGAACTTGCCGGGGCCGTGGTAGGCCACCGGGTCGGCTTCGGCAAGTTTGTAACCTTGGCCTTTTTTGGTGACCACGTGCAAGAACTGTGGACCCGCGCCCTCGTCGAGCAACTGCACGATGTTTTCCAGCGTGGGGATGAGCGAATCGAGGTCGTGGCCGTCGATCGGGCCGATGTAGTTGAAGCCGAATTTCTCGAACAAGGTGGCCGGCACCACCATGCCTTTGGCGTGCTCTTCGAATCGCTTGGCCAACTCAAACAGTGGCGGCGCGTTTTTGAGCACCTGTTTGCCCACGCTTTTGGCCGCGGCGTAGAAACGCCCGCTCATGAGTTGGGCCAAGTAACGGTTGAGCGCGCCCACGGGTGGCGAGATCGACATGTCGTTGTCGTTGAGCACGACCAACAAACGGCCCTCGGACACGCCGGCGTTGTTCAGGGCTTCAAACGCCATGCCCGCGGTCATCGCGCCGTCGCCGATGATGGCCACGGCCGTGCGCTTCTCGCCTTGGATGTGCGAGGCCAAGGCCATGCCCAAGGCCGCGGAGATGCTGGTCGACGAATGCGCGGTGCCGAAGGTGTCGTACTCGCTCTCGTCGCGGCGGGGGAACCCACTGATGCCGCCGAATTGGCGCAAGCTGTCCATGCGGTCGCGCCGACCGGTGAGGATTTTGTGCGGGTAGGTTTGGTGGCCCACGTCCCACACCAAGCGGTCGTGCGGCGTGTTGAAGACGCGGTGCAGCGCGATGGTGAGTTCCACCGTTCCCAAGTTGGAGCTCAGGTGCCCCCCGGTTTTGGCCACGCTGTGCAACACGTGCTCGCGCAACTCGTGTGCCAAGTCGTTGAGTTGGTGGCGCGGCAAGCGGCGCAAGTCGGCGGGGGATTCAATCGTTCGAAGCAAGTCGGACATGGGCGGCAATCGGTTGGAAGGCTGGGGGTGGATCGGCTTCAATGCGAACGCCGGGCCACCCAATCGGCCAATTGGTGCAAGCGCTCAACCGCGGGCAAGCCGGTTTGCGCCAAGGCTTGGTGGGCCTCGTCGAGCAAAGCATCGGCATGGGCTTGGGCTTGTGTGAGCCCCATGAGCGAAACAAAAGTGGGTTTGTCGTTGGCGGCGTCTTTGCCGGCGGTCTTGCCCAAGGTGCTGGCATCGGCGGTGACGTCCAAGACGTCGTCCACCACTTGAAAGGCCAGCCCCAAGGCCGCGCCGTAGCGCGACAAGGCCTGGGTTTGCGCCGAGCTGATCTCGGCACAAGCCGCGCCCATCATCACGCTGGCTTGCAACAAGGCGCCGGTTTTGAGGCGGTGCATGTGGGTCAACGCGGCTTGGTCCAAGGCCACGCCCACGCTGGCCAAATCAATCGCTTGACCACCAGCCATGCCCCGCGCACCGGAAGCCACCGCCAAGAGCCGACACCAACGCGCCGACAAAGCCAACGGCACGCTGGCGTCCTCAGGCAAGAGCACGTCAAAAGCCTGCGCTTGCAAGGCATCGCCCGCGAGCAATGCGCTGGCTTCACCAAACTGCACATGCACCGTGGGTTTGCCCCGGCGCAGCACATCGTTGTCCATGCACGGCATGTCGTCGTGCACCAAAGAATAGGCGTGGATCATCTCGACCGCACAGGCCGCGGGCATGGCACGCACAGCGGGTGCCCCCACGGCCTCGGCCGTGGCCAACACCAACAAAGGGCGCAGGCGTTTGCCCCCGTCGAGCACGGCGTAGCGCATGGCCTGACACAGGCCCGCGGGGGCACTGTCGGGTAAAGCGGCCGACAGGGCCAACTCCACGTCGGCCTGCTGCTGTGCCACCCAAGCGCTGAACTCTGGGGACATCGCGCTCACGCCGCACCATCCCATGGCTTGAGGGTTTGGCCTTCGAGCACCTGGATTTGCTGCTCCACCGCGTCGAGCCGTTCGCGGCAAAACGCCAGCAGGCTGGCACCGCGCTGGTACTGGCTGAGCAACTGGTCCAGTGGCAGCTGCCCCGCATCGAGCTGGGCCACCAAGCGCTCAAGCTCCTCCAGGGCGGCTTCGTAGCTCACGGGCGTGGCGCCCGCGTTGGCTGTCGGTGGAGGGGTTTTGGGCATGGCGTGGGGTCCGGTCATCAAAGAGGGGCCATTTTAGGTCAGCCACCCAACACCGCCTGACCCCACGGGTACAATCCCGGCTCTTTTAACCAACTGACGGGCCCCACAGCCCGGAGGGACGCAAACCCACCCATCCCGCGCTGATTCGTTTTTCGTCTCGCGTCTACCCTGCCCCTTCATAGGGGGAGTCTCTAGGTCACGACCACCATGTCTGATTTAAGTCTTCACTTCCAGCAGGCCGCCAGTCAACTGCCGGTTTCCAGCTACTTCGATTCAGCGCTGTTTGAGCAAGAAATGCGCACCCTGTTCGACCCAGGGCCGCGCTACGTGGGCCACGCCCAGTCCATTCCCGAGATCGGCGACTACATCAC
>JBFZCK010000218.1:0-8351 GCA_041307965.1 Burkholderiales bacterium
AATAACCCACTGTTGCAGTCGGGTTATCAATCCCCTTACATTGATATTTGTCAATGACAAACAAGGAGACAACCATGATCCCACCGAGTTTTGAGTACCACGCACCCAAGTCCGTCGGCGAAGCCGTGGCGCTGTTGGGCCAATACGGCTCCGACGCCAAGTTGTTGGCCGGCGGCCACAGCTTGCTGCCCATGATGAAGCTGCGCTTTGCCCAACCCGAGCACCTGATCGACATCAACCGCATCCCCGAGTTGCGCGGTATTTGCGAAGACGGCAACACCGTGGTCATCGGCGCGATGACGGTCGAAAACGACCTGATCGACTCGCCCATCTTGCAAGCCAAAGTGCCTTTGCTGTGCGAGGCGGCCAAACTGATCGCCGACCCGCAGGTGCGCAACCGCGGCACGATTGGCGGTGACATCGCCCACGGCGACCCCGGCAACGACCACCCCGCGCTGTCCTTGGTGTGCGACGCCGAGTTCGTGCTCGAAGGCGCCAAGGGCCGCCGCACCGTGGCTGCCAATGGCTTTTTCTTGGGCACCTACATGACGCTGCTCGAAGAAAACGAGGTGATGGTGGCCATTCGCGTGCCGGCGTTTGCCAAGGGCACCGGCAGCGCCTACGAAAAGCTCAAGCGCAAAACCGGTGACTGGGCCACGGCCGGTTGTGCGGTGGTGATCCGCAAAAGTGGCGACCAAGTCAGCCACGTGCGCATCGGCCTGACCAACGTCGCGCCCACCGCTTTGCGCGCCGAGGCCGCCGAAGCCGCCTTGCTGGGCAAACCCTTCAACGCCGCCAACGTGCAAGCCGCGGTGGACGCTGCGATCGCGATCTGCGACCCCGCCGAAGACCTGCGCGGTGACGTCGAATACAAAACCGCCATGGCCGGCGCCATGGTCAAGCGCGCACTCAACAAAGCCTGGGCTCAGTGCTCATAAACCGGAGAACCCCCCATGTCGAAAAAACTCGTCACCGTTTCCGTCAACGGCAAAAAAGAAGAGAAAGCCGTTGAGCCCCGTACCCTGCTGATCCACTTTTTGCGCGAAGAGCTCCACCTGACCGGCGCCCACATCGGCTGCGAGACCAGCCACTGCGGTGCGTGCACCGTGGACATCGACGGTCGCTCGGTCAAGTCGTGCACCCATTTGGCCGTGCAGTGCGATGGCTCGGAAGTGCTCACCGTTGAAGGCCTGGCCAACAAAGGCGTGTTGCACGCGGTGCAAGAAGGCTTCTACAAAGAGCACGGCTTGCAGTGCGGCTTCTGCACCCCCGGCATGCTCATGCGCGCCTACCGCTTCTTGCAAGAGAACCCCAACCCGACCGAAGACGAAATCCGCCACGGCATGGCCGGCAACCTGTGCCGCTGCACGGGCTACCAAAACATCGTCAAAGCCGTCCAGTACGCCGCCAAAAAATTGCAAGAGCCCGTCGCGGCTTGAAGCACACCCCCATTTGATCGGAGACACACATGAACGCACCGGTACCATCCGCAGAAGCCCGCGAACTCGCGCTGGCAGGCATGGGCGCATCGCGCCTGCGCAAAGAAGACGCCCGCTTTATCCAAGGCAAGGGCAATTACGTTGACGACATCAAGATGGCGGGCATGCTGCACATGGACATCGTGCGCTCGCCGATTGCCCACGGTCGCATCAAGCGCATCAACAAAGAAGCCGCGCTGGCCATCCCCGGCGTGCACGCCGTGCTCACCGCCGACGACTTGAAGCCCCTGAAGCTGCACTGGATGCCCACCTTGGCGGGCGACGTGGCCGCGGTCTTGGCCGACGGCAAAGTGCACTTCCAAATGCAAGAAGTCGCCATCGTGATCGCCGACGACCGTTACATCGCCGCCGACGCGGTGGAGGCGGTGGAGATTGAGTACGAAGAGCTGCCCGTGGTGCTCGACCCCTACGCCGCTTTGCAACCCGGTGCTCCCGTGGTGCGCGAAGACTTGGCCGGTAAGACCGAAGGCGCGCACGGCAAGCGCGATCACCACAACCACATCTTCACCTGGGACGCGGGCGACAAAGCCGCGGCCGACGCTGCGTTTGCCAACGCCGAAGTCACGGTCTCGCAGCACATGTACTACCCCCGCGTGCACCCATGCCCGCTGGAGACCTGCGGTTGTGTGGCGTCCTTCGACCCGATCAAAGGCGACCTGACCACTTTCATCACCAGCCAAGCGCCGCACGTGGTGCGCACGGTGGTGTCCATGCTCTCGGGCATCCCCGAGTCCAAGGTGCGCATCGTCAGCCCCGACATCGGCGGTGGCTTTGGCAACAAGGTCGGCATTTACCCCGGCTACGTCTGCGCCATCGTGGCCTCCATCGTTTTGGGCCGCCCCGTGAAGTGGGTCGAAGACCGCATCGAAAACATCTCGTCGACCGCCTTTGCCCGTGACTACCACATGGACGGCGAGTTGGCCGCCACCGCCGACGGCAAGATCACCGGTTTGCGCGTGAACGTCATCGCCGACCACGGCGCATTCGACGCCTGTGCCGACCCGACCAAATTCCCCGCCGGCATGTTCCACATCGTCTCGGGCTCGTACGACATCCCGGCAGCGCATGCGAGCGTCAAGGGCGTCTACACCAACAAAGCCCCCGGTGGCGTGGCGTACCGCTGCTCCTTCCGCGTGACCGAAGCGGTGTACCTGATCGAGCGCATGGTCGACGTGCTGGCGCAAAAGCTGGGCATGGACAAGGCCGAGATCCGCGCCAAGAACTTCGTCAAGAAAGACCAGTTCCCCTACACCAGCGCCTTCGGTTTTGAGTACGACTCGGGTGACTACCAAACCGCACTCGACAAAGTGCTGGATGCGGTGGACTACAAAGGCCTGCGCGCCGAGCAAGCGGCCAAACGCGCCGACCCCAACAGCCCCACGCTGATGGGCATTGGCCTGGTCACCTTCACCGAAGTGGTCGGTGCCGGTCCTTCCAAGATGTGCGACATCTTGGGTGTGGGCATGTTCGACTCCTGCGAAATCCGCATCCACCCCACCGGTAGCGCCATCGCTCGCATGGGCACGATCACGCAAGGCCAGGGTCACCAGACCACCTACGCGCAGATCATCGCCACCGAGTTGGGCATTCCGTCTGAGGTGATTCAGGTCGAAGAGGGCGACACCAGCACCGCGCCTTACGGCTTGGGCACTTACGGTTCGCGCTCCACGCCGGTGGCCGGTGCCGCCATTGCCTTGGCCGCGCGCAAGATCCACGCGAAGGCCCGCAAGATCGCCGCGCACATGCTCGAAGTCAACGAAGCCGACCTCGACTGGGAAGTCGACCGTTTCAAGGTCAAGGGCGACGACAGCAAGTTCAAGACCATGGCCGACGTGGCTTGGCAGGCTTACCACCTGCCACCCGACGGCATGGAGCCGGGCTTGGAGGCCGTGCACTACTACGACCCACCGAACTTCACCTTCCCCTTCGGCATTTACCTGTGCGTGGTCGACATCGACCGCACCACCGGTGAGACCAAGATCCGCCGCTTCTACGCGCTGGACGACTGCGGCACCCGCATCAACCCGATGATCATCGACGGCCAAATCCACGGTGGTTTGACCGAAGGCTTTGCCGTGGCCATGGGCCAGCAAATGCCGTTTGATGCACAGGGCAACCTGATGGGCAACACGCTGATGGACTACTTCTTGCCCACCTTCGTGGAAACCCCGCACTGGGAAACCGACCACACCGTCACCCCGTCGCCGCACCACCCGCTGGGCGCCAAGGGCGTGGCCGAGTCGCCCCACGTCGGCTCGATCCCCACCTTCACCTCGGCCGTGGTCGATGCCTTCTCGCACCTGGGTGTCACGCACCTGGACATGCCGCACAACGCGTTCCGTACCTGGAAAGCGCTGCGCGAGCACGGCGCCAATCTGTAAATCAAGGATTCCCCATGGAAGTCAAACTCGACAAACAATACCCACTGGACGTGGACGCGGCGCGCGCTTGGGCGCTGCTCTCCGACCTCAAAGCCACCGCGGCGTGCATGCCCGGTGCCGAGATCACCGAACAGCTGTCCGAGACCTCGTACAAGGGCGGCGTGAAGGTCAAGGTCGGCCCGGCCGTGGCCCAGTTCGGCGGCACGGTGGACGTGCTGGAAAAATCGGACGCTGAGCGCAAGGTCGTCATGCTGGGCAAGGGCGCCGACAAAGGCGGCTCTTCGGCCAGCATGGACCTGACCGCCACCATCGTCCCCGATCCGGCCAACCCCGCGCACTGCATCTTGAACGGCTCGGCGGCGGTCATCGTCAACGGCAAGTTCGCGCAGTTCGGCGGCCGCATGATGGTGCAGGTCTCGGAAATGATCCTCGGCCAGTTCGTGGAAAACTTCCGCCAAACCGCTCTGGCCATGCCCGGCGGCGGCGCCGCTGCGCCGGCCGCAACCGGGGCCGCGGCCTCGGATACGCCCGCTGCTGCGGTCAAGCCCCAAGTCGCTGGCGAGATCAACGGTCTGGCCATCTTCTGGGCTTTGGTCAAAGGCTGGTTTTCCGGCCTCTTCGGCAAGCGCGCTTAAGACCAGGAGTGAGCATGACGCCCGCCACGCAAGCCGAGTTGCAAACCCAGTTGAGTCGGGTGGGCTATTTGCCCGACCCGGGCTTGAGCACCACGGTGTGGCTGGCCACCCAGCTGCAACGCCCGGTCATGCTCGAAGGCGATGCGGGCGTGGGCAAAACCGCCTTGGCCTTGGCCCTGTCCAAAGCCCTGCAGCGCCCCTTGGTGCGCTTGCAGTGCTTTGAGGGCTTGGACATGGCGCAAGCCGCGTACGAATGGAACTACGGCAAACAGCTCATGGCCATCCGTTTGCACGAAAACGCCGACGGGCCTGCCTTACGCGAAGCCGATTTGTTCACCCAAGACTATTTGCTCTCGCGCCCTTTGCTCAAAGCCATGGTGTCTGAAGAGCCCGTGGTGCTGTTGATCGATGAAGTCGACCGCGCTGACGAGGCCTTCGAGGCCTTCTTGCTCGAGGTCTTGGCGGAAAACCAAATCACCGTGCCCGAACTCGGCACCTTGGTGGCCAAACACCCGCCCTTGGTCGTGCTCACCAGCAACGGCACACGCGAGCTGTCGGATGCGCTGCGCCGCCGCTGCCTCTACCACTACCTCGAATACCCGACGCTGGCGCGCGAAATCGCCATCGTCAAACAAACCTTGCCTGAGGTGGATCTGCACCTGGCCGAAGAAGCCGTGGCCTTGGTTCACCGCTTGCGTCGCGAAGACCTGGCCAAAACCCCCGGCATTGCCGAGACCTTGGACTGGGTGCGTGCCTTGCACGCCTTGCATCCCCAGTCCATGCCGCAAGACATCGCGGTGGTGGTGCAGGCCATGGCCTGTTTGCTCAAAACCCGCGAAGACGCCTTCATGCTCAGCCCCGAGCGTTTGCAGCAACTCATCGAACGCACCACACCGAGCGGTGTGGCCATCTCGCAGGCCGCTACTGCGGAGACCTGAATGCGCAGCGCCCCTCAAGTCGCCACCCAGCGCTTAGCGGGCTTTGCCCAGTACCTGCGCGAGCAGGGCTTCAACGTGGGTCCGGGTGAACAAACCCAGATGTTGCGCGCCTTGTCTTGCCTGCCCAGCGGCCAGTCGGACACGGCGTCGAGCGCGTGGCGCGCCATCGCTTGCGGCAACGCGCGTCAGTGGCGCTTATGGCCCGACTTGTTCGAGCAATTTTGGTTTCCCCACCGCATCAAAGGTACCGTCAAGGTGTCGGGCCAAACCCGTGCTCGGCGTGACCTGCGCAGCTTGGTGCAACAGATCCAAGACAGCGCTGCAGAGGCTGGCAGCAGCACGCCCAGCAGCGGCGCCAACAGCCCGACCCCCAGCACCGACAGCCGCAGCGACACGGCCGCGCCCGCCGTTGAAAAAGCCCAAGCCGGTGCCAGCGCGGTCGATGCCTTGCACGACCGCAGCCAACAGATGTGGATGCCCGAAGACCTGCACCGCTTGCAGCGCTTGGCCCAACAGATTCACCGGCAGTTGCAGCCGCGCCCGACGCGCCGCTGGACCTTGGACCCGCGCGGCCACCGACTGGACATTCGGCACACCCTGCGCTCCAGCTTGGCCTTTGGCGGCTTGCCCTTGACGCCGTCTTGGAGCCGCCGCAAAACCGTGCCACCGCGGCTGTTTTTGTTGGCCGATGTCAGCCGTTCCATGGAAACCCACGCGGCTTTTTATTTGCGGCTGTGCCGCGCCTTTGTGCAAAGCGCACAGGCACGGGCGTTTGTGTTCCATGTGCGCCTGTCCGAGGTCACACCGCTCTTGTTGCGCGACAGCCCGTACGTGCAAGAAAAAATCAACGCCGTGACCGCGGGTTTTGGTTCGGGCACGCGCATCGCCAGCAACCTGAGCGCCATGGTGCGCCAACACGCCCGGGCCCAATTGCGCCGTCCCTGCCATGTGTGGGTCATGTCTGACGGCTACGACACCGACCCGCCCGAGCAGCTGCGCCAGTCCTTGCTGCAACTCAAACAGCACGGCGCGCGCATCACCTGGTTCTACCCCAACGCGCAGCGCCCCAACTCTCATGCCATCCAGCATGCAAAATCGTGCATCGACCGCTTTGTGCCCCTGTCGCACCTGGCCGATTTGCAGCGTGCTCAGCACCTGCTTCACTAACCGAGGAACGCCACCATGACCCCCACCACCTGGCTCACCTTTGCGCACCAGTTTCAGCAAACGCAACAGCCCTACGCTTTGGCCACGGTGCTGCGCGTCACACCGCCCACCTCGTCGCGTCCCGGCGACAAGGCCGTCATCACCCCCGACGGCACCATCCACGGCTGGATCGGCGGCGGCTGTGCGCAGCCCGCGGTCATCAAAACCGTGCGTGCCGCGCTGGCCGATGGTGTGCCGCGCACCATCCGCATCTCGCCCTCGACCGAAGGCACGGAGCAACTCTTGGGCGATGTCTTGGCCTTTGGCATGACCTGCCACTCGGGCGGCACGCTCGAACTCTTCATCGATCCGGTGTTGCCGCTCACCGAGCTGACCGTCATGGGCGACTCGCCGGTGGCGCACGCGCTGTGCGAACTCGCGCCGCGCGTGGGTTTTTCGGTGCGCGCCGTGTCCAGCGCGTTTGACCAAGCCCCTTCGGGTGGCTGGGTGATCGTGGCCACCCAAGGTCGCGGCGACTTACCCGCTTTGCGTGCCGCCTTGGAAGCACAAGCGCGCACCGTGTGGTTCGTGGCCAGCGAGCGCAAAGGCAACGTGCTCAAAGACTCGCTCAAAGCCAGCGGTTTGCCCACGGCAGCGGTCGACGCCATCGTGGCCCCTGCGGGCACGCCCATCGGCGCACAAACCCCAGAAGAAATCGCCTTGTCGGTGCTGGGGGCCGTCATTGCTGCGCGCCGCCAAGCGCCGGCCAGCCACGCCAGTGCACAGCCCATCGAAGCCTTGGCCGCCGTGAGCGCTGCGCCCATGGAGGCCGCGCCCAAGGCCTCGTGCTGCGGTGGCGCCAAAGCCGCGCCCGTGCTGGAGCCTGTGCCCGCCGTGGCCAGCGCCGGCAAAGGCAGTTGCTGTGGCGGGGGGGCCTGACCATGGGTTGCTTGCTCAAAGGCGGTGGCGGCTTGTACAGCCGCGTGGTGGTCGGGGCCGTGCTGTTGGCCGCCGGTGCCGGTAGCCGTTTGGGTCACCGGCCCAAAAGTTTGTTGGAGCTCGGTGGTGTGCCGCTCATCCGTCGTCAGCTCATTGCCTTGTCGGGCGCGGGCGTGGACGAGGTGGTGGTGGTCTTGGGCCACCACGCCGCGGCCATCGAGCCGGTGATTCAAGATTTCCCGGTCACCATCGTGCACAACCCCGACCCCGATGCGGGGCAGGTGTCGTCCTTGCGCGTGGGCTTGGCCGCGCTCCAAGGCAAACACGACGCGGTCTTGGTGAGCTTGGCCGACTTGGCTTTGCTCAATGCCCAAGACCTGACGGATGTGATCGGGGCCTACAAAAAACGCCCCGAAGGTACGCAGGTGCTGATTCCCACCGTGGCCGACTTGCCCGGCAACCCCGTCATGTTCAGCCAAGAGGTGCGCCAAGCGGTGCTCAACGATGGTGCCCATGTGGGCTGCAAACAGTGGCAAGCCGCACACCCCGAGGCCGTGCACCGCTGGGCCACCGAGAACCGTCGCTACCGTTTGGACATCGACGCGCCCGAAGACATCGAGGCCTTGGCCCGCACCAGCGGCCACCAGTTGCGCTGGCCCGCGGCTTTTAACCCCGAGACCACGGGCGCATGAACACCTCGCCCGCGTCCGAACAGCGCCAGCTGTGGCCCACCACCCTGGGGGTGTACCAATGGGCCGACGCGCCCGAGGTCAACCCCTTGCTGGTGCGCGTCTTGGGCGCGTTGCGCGCCAC
>JBFZCK010000219.1:0-3598 GCA_041307965.1 Burkholderiales bacterium
ATCAAAGTGATCGACTTGGTCTGCCCCTTCGCCAAAGGCGGTAAGGTGGGCTTGTTCGGTGGCGCCGGTGTGGGCAAGACCGTGAACATGATGGAACTCATCAACAACATCGCCAAGGCGCACAGCGGCTTGTCCGTGTTCGCTGGTGTGGGTGAACGTACCCGTGAAGGTAACGACTTCTATCACGAGATGGCCGACTCCGGCGTCGTGAACCTCGAGAAGCTCGAAGACTCCAAAGTGGCCATGGTTTACGGCCAGATGAACGAGCCACCAGGCAACCGTTTGCGCGTCGCTTTGACCGGTTTGACCATCGCCGAATCGTTCCGTGACGAAGGCCGTGACGTCTTGTTCTTCGTGGACAACATCTACCGCTACACCTTGGCCGGTACCGAAGTGTCCGCTTTGTTGGGCCGTATGCCTTCCGCCGTGGGCTACCAGCCTACCCTGGCCGAAGAAATGGGCCGCTTGCAAGAGCGCATCACCTCGACCAAAGTCGGTTCGATCACCTCCATCCAAGCCGTTTACGTGCCAGCGGATGACTTGACCGATCCATCGCCCGCCACCACCTTCGCTCACTTGGACTCCACCGTCGTGTTGAGCCGTGACATCGCTGCTTTGGGTATCTACCCTGCGGTCGATCCACTGGACTCCACCAGCCGTCAGTTGGACCCCTTGGTCGTGGGCCAAGAGCACTACGAAACCGCCCGCGCCGTGCAAGGCACCTTGCAGCGCTACAAAGAATTGCGCGACATCATCGCCATTCTGGGTATGGACGAATTGGCCCCTGAAGACAAGCTGGCCGTGGCCCGCGCTCGCAAGATCCAACGCTTCTTGTCGCAGCCATTCCACGTTGCTGAAGTGTTCACTGGCGCGCCTGGTAAGTACGTGCCTTTGAAAGAAACCATCCGTGGCTTCAAGATGATCGCCAGCGGTGAGTGCGATCACCTGCCCGAGCAGGCCTTCTACATGGTCGGTACCATCGACGAAGCCTTCGAGAAAGCCAAAAAGATCGCTGCTTAAGCGTTTCTTTTTACAGGAGAACCCATGAGCACCATCCAGGTTGATGTGGTCAGCGCCGAGGAGATGATCTTCTCGGGCATGGCCAAATTTGTGGCACTGCCTGGTGAGTCTGGCGAGCTGGGCATCTTGCCCGGTCACACGCCGCTCATCACACGCATCAAGCCCGGTGCTGTGCGCATCGAAAAAGAAGATGGCAGCGAAGAGTTCGTTTTCGTGGCGGGTGGCATTCTGGAAGTGCAACCCCACCATGTGACCGTCTTGTCCGACACCGCCATCCGCGGCAAAGACTTGGACGAAGCCAAGGCCAACGATGCGCGCAAGCAAGCCGAAGAGTCCTTGAAAAACGCCAAGAGCGAAATCGACATGGCCATGGCCACGTCCGAGCTCGCCATCCTGGCTGCCCAACTCTCCGCCCTGCGCAAGTACCGCAACAAGAAGTGATCCATCCGGATCGACGCTTGCAAAAACCGGCCTCGTGCCGGTTTTTTGTTGTCTGCTCCGCGCATGACACAATGCGCGCATGCCCAAAGTCAAACTGCCACCGGGAACCCCGGACGACACCGAAGCCGCGTTTTACGAAGCCTTGCAACAAGGCGACATCGATCGCTTGATGGCCTGTTGGAACGACGAAGACGAGGTCGTCTGTGTGCACCCAGGCGGCCCCCGTTTGGTCGGTCACGCCGAGGTCCGCGCTGGCTTTGAAGCCTTGTTTGCCAATGGCCCGGTCTTGGCTCACCCCGAAAAAGTGCGGCGCGCCGACGTGGGTGCTTGCAGCGTGCACAGCGTGGTGGAGCGCGTGGAAGTCATGAGCGACGACGGTGTGCAACAGGCCTGGGTGGTGGCCACCAACGTCTATGCCAAAACCGCACAAGGCTGGCGCATGGTCGCGCACCACGCCAGTCCCGGCTCGCGCACCGAACCCCCGGACGTCTCGATCAGTGCGCCGGTCTTGCACTGAAGACGCCATGCAATACCAAGCTCCGTGGTGGCTGCCGGGCGGCCATGCGCAAACCATTTGGTCGGCCAAAGTGGCGCACAGCCACTGGCCAGACGCCGCGCCGCTTTGGCAGCGCGAGCGTTGGGACACGCCCGACGGCGACTTCATCGACATCGACCACAGCCCGCACGCCGTGGACAGCCAAGCGCCTTTGGTGGTGATGTTCCATGGCCTAGAAGGCAACACCGACAGTCACTATGTGAAAGCCATGGCCACGGTCGCGCAACAGCGCGGTTGGGCATTTTCTTTGGTGCACTTTCGGGGTTGCTCGGGCGAGATCAACCGCGCGCCCCGCGCCTACCATTCGGGTGATCACGAAGAAATCGATGGGGTGTTGAAGCGATTCGCGCAGCAGTACCCTCAGCGTTCGCGCCGCGCCGTGGGCATTTCGCTTGGGGGCAATGCGCTCATGCGCTGGGCTGGTGAGCACGGTGCCGCGGCGGCGGCGGTGGTGGATTCGGTGGTGAGTGTGTGCTCGCCACTGGACCTCACCGCCAGCGGGCACGCCATCGGCCGCGGCTTCAACCGCTGGGTCTACACGCCGCGTTTCCTCAAGACCATGAAACCCAAAGCGGTGCAAAAGTGGCAGCAGTACCCGGGCTTGTTTGACTTGGAAGCGGCTTTGCGCGCCAATGATTTGTTCGAGTTCGACAACGTCTTCACCGCGCCCTTGCACGGCTTCAAAGACACGGACGATTATTGGATTCGGGCCGCGGCCAAGCCCGTGATGCGCCACATCGCTGTGCCGGCCTTGGCCATCAACGCCCTCAACGACCCGTTTGTGCCGGCCCTCTCTTTGCCGCAAGCGCGTGATGTCAGCCCCGACGTGACCCTTTGGCAACCGCCGCAGGGCGGGCACGTCGGTTTTGCTCGCGACAGCCGTGGCTGGGGTGTGCCTGGCGATGTGCGGGCCTTGCCCGAAGCCGTGGCGCAGTGGTGGGAGCAGGTCCATGGATGATTTGGTGAAGGCGGCCATGGCCAAATGGCCCAACGTGCCGGATTGTTACGGCTGGTTGGCTTTGGATGCGCGGGGCGATTGGTACATGCGCGACGAAGTCGCGCAAGCGCAAGGCAGCAAGGGCTCTCGCTTGCAACACGACAAACTCATCACCTTCATTGGGCGCAACTACATGGCCGATGAAGAAGGCCAGTGGTACTTTCAAAATGGGCCGCAACGCGTGTATGTGGAGTTGGAAGACACGCCATGGGTGTGGCGCCTGATGCCCAACGGCCAGGTGTGCGCCCACACCGGTGAGGTGGTTGACATTACAGAGGCCGGTTGTGATGAGCGCGGGCGTTTGTATTTGGTGAGCCCGCGCGGTTGGGGTTTGGTGCACACCGCCGACATGGACGCCGCGGCCACGCGCCTAGAAGCCGGCGAATGGGTTTTGCAAACCTGGTCATCGCTCGAGCTGCCCAGTTTGGCGGGTTTTGTGCGCAGTCCACACGCGCAGGCACAAGCGAAAAAAAAGCCGGTCTGAGACCGGCTTAGAGATCAACGCCGAAGCACGATCACTTGGCGGGAGCTTGTGGCTCGGGGAAGTTCGCACCACCGGCATTGGCCAAGTGCACCACGGCACG
>JBFZCK010000220.1:0-6164 GCA_041307965.1 Burkholderiales bacterium
ATGGCGCGCATCAACGCGCTGCTGAGCCGCACCCAAGGGGTGACGATGGCGCAGCTGATGCAGGAGATGGAGGCTTCGCGGGCCACCATCAACCGCGACCTGGAGCTCATGCGCAGCCAGATGAACACCCCCATCGTTTGGGACCGCGAGACCTTCAGCTACCGCATCGACAGCAGCCCCGCGCTGGGCACGCGCTACATGCTGCCGGGTGTGTGGCTCACGCCCGAGCAGGCCTATGCGTTCTTGACGCTCAACAACATGGTGGAGCAAATGGCGCCGTCGCTGCTGGGACCGTTTTTGGAGCCCATGCGCGGCATGCTCAAAGAGATGCTGGGCCGCGCCGATGTGCCGCTGTATGGCCTGAACCACAAGATCGAAATCCAAAGCCCGCAAGTGCCCGCCCTGAGCGACCAGGTGTTTGGTGCCATCGTGGCCGGTCTGCTGCACGAAGAGGGCATGGAGCTGGAGTTCGCGGCTCACCCCGGCGACGCGCCCAGCACGGTGCAGTGCCTCATCCAGCGCATTCGCATACAGCCGACCGGCTGGACCTTGGTGCTGCAAACCGCGCCCGACCAAACGGTGGAGGTCGATGCCGCGAGCGTGCTGCGTGCGCGGGTGTTGAATGGGGGCGAGCGTGGGTAAAAAGTTCTTTGTTTATGGGGTGTTGGCGGTCGGGGCGCTGTTGACCGCGGTCGCCGTTTGGTGGCCACAGCCGTTGCCCACACCGGCTGCTGTTCAGGCACCTGAATCACTCAAATTGACGGCGCCGCCTGAAGCGATCGAGGCCCAGTGGGCCGCCATACCGACCCGTGCTTTGCAAGCATCGCTGTCGCGCACCGTGGTGTTTTCGCCGGGCCTGCCCGAGCCCGCTAAAGACGGCTTGGCGCCGATCATCAAGCCTTGGTTGGCGGATGCTTGGTTGGTGCACCAAAGCATGCACGCCCCAGACGAGCCGGACCACAGCGATTGGTCGGTGGACGTGTCTAGCGGAGCCGCGAGTTTGAGCGGCACCCGCTGGGACGCCGTGTTGGTGCAGCTCAACGGACCAGGCCTGTGCGGCTCGGGCGGCTGCACCACCCAAATCCTGCACCGCACCGACCAAGGCTGGACCGAGGTGGGCAGCTTGTTCGGCTGCGACAAGATCGAACTCCTCAGCACCAAAACCCAAGGCCTGCGCGACATCCGCTACGCCGATTGCCCGTCGCAGCGGGAGTATGTTTTTCGGTTTGATGGGCGGGGGTATGTCGATTAACTGGGCATTTGACCGGTGGGTGTTAATGGGAGCCCCATGCGCTGTGTTGTAGGACGCATTGTTTAGGGAAATGGCTTGAGGTTTGACTTGGTCAGTGGCTGACTTGGGGGGGGTAAAACTCAGCAGGAGGGTAGCTTTAAAGCTACAATTTTGGTCTTTGACGATCGCTAGTTAGCAGAGGCCAGTAAGGAGTTCAAATGATCCAACCCGTAAAACATGATGACTGGCTTTTTGAACAACTCCAAGACGCCGAATTTGCCGCAGAGTATCTGAATGCGGCCAATGAAGATGGCGATCCCCAGACGTATTTGGCTGCTTTGCGCAAGGTGGTGGAGGCGCGCTGCGGCATGACGGCGTTGGCTGTTCAGACGCAGTTGTCGCGTGAAACGCTGTATCGCACCTTGTCAGCACGCGGCAATCCCACGATCAAAACCTTGGCTGCTGTTCTCAAAGCCACAGGTCTGAAAATTTCCATTGCGCCAGTCACTTGACGCTCGCGTTTGTCAAAACAACGCCTCAGCGCCTCACTGACCCACAGGGTCTGTCGCGTCGATGGGTTTTTCAGTGGCGGTGTTGTACGCGCTGCGGATGCGCTCGATGCGTTGGCGGTTGGTGCCGAAGTCTTCGCGGCCCAAGCGGCTGGCGCTGCGCACCTCGATCACGCCCAGCGTGGGGTTGAGCCAAAACTCCAAATCGTCCACAAAGCCCAGCCAAGGCGTGCGTGCGGTGGCGAGGATGTAGCCCTCGGTTTGCGCCTCGATGCTCACGCCCGGCTCGGCGGCCAAGACGCGGCTCAACACCGCCATCGATTGGTGCGGCGCAAAGCCAAACAGGCGCAGCGGCTCGATGGCCGCGTACGCGAGCTGGGGGTGTTCGGGGTGCAAGGCGGCTTGGCTGCTCACGCTGTTGCGGGTAAGCGAGGGCGGTTTGAGTCGCTGGTTGTTCACGCCCAGGTCGGTGGGCGCGGTGCCGCTGAGCAGGCCCATTTGGCCGGCCAAGACCACGGCGACGGGCAGGGCGATGAGGACGGTCATGGCGATCCAGAGGTTCATTTTCATGTTGGGTTGGTTCAGCGTTTACCGCCCATGATGCCACCCAAAATGCCGCGCACGATTTGACGCCCGATGCTCGATCCGATGGTGCGCACCACGGTTTTGGTCATGGTTTGCACCAAACCGTCGTGTTGGCCGCCGCGCGGGCCGGTGCGGCCAAACAGCAGGTCTTTGACGGCGCTGCTTTCACCACCGCCCGCGTCGGCAGCGGCGGCTTGGCTTTGACGCTGTTCGGCGTGGGCCTTGAGGTGTTCAAAAGCGCTTTCGCGGTCCAGTGTTTTTTCGTAGATGCCCGCCACCAAGGAGTTGGCGCGCAAGGCCTGGCGCTGCTCGGCGCTGATGGGGCCGATCTGGCTGCCCGGTGGCAAGACGTACACGCGCTCGGTTGGGGTGGGGCGGCCTTTGGCGTCGAGCAAGCTGATGAGCGCTTCGCCCACGGCCAGCTCGGTGATGGCCGCTTCGATGTCCAGCCCGGCGTTGGGGCGCATGGTTTGTGCGGTGGCTTTGACGGCTTTTTGGTCGCGGGGCGTGAAGGCGCGCAGCGCGTGTTGCACGCGGTTGCCCAGCTGCGCGAGCACGCTGTCGGGGATGTCCAGCGGGTTTTGTGTCACGAAGTACACGCCCACGCCTTTGGATCGGACCAAGCGCACCACCAACTCGATGCGCTCGAGCAGCACCTTGGGCGCGTCGTTGAAGAGCAGGTGGGCCTCGTCAAAGAAAAACACCAGCTTGGGCTTCTCGGGGTCGCCGATCTCGGGCAGTTGCTCGAACAATTCCGAGAGCATCCACAACAAAAAGGTGGCGTACAAGCGCGGCGAATTCAGCAGCTGGTCGGCCGCCAAGATGTTGACCACGCCTTGGCCGCCGACGGTTTGCATGAAGTCGTCGATGTTGAGCATGGGCTCGCCAAAGAAACGGTCGCCGCCTTGTTGCTCGATTTGCATCAGCCCGCGCTGGATGGCGCCCACACTGGCCGCGCTGATGTTGCCGTATTCGGTGGTGAAGGTTTTGGCGTTCTCACCGACGTGCTGCAGCATGGCGCGCAGGTCTTTCATGTCGAGCAAGAGCATGCCTTGGTCGTCGGCGATTTTGAAGACCAGTTGCAAGACACCGGCTTGGGTGTCGTTCAAGTCGAGCATGCGCGAGATCAGCAGCGGGCCCATGTCGCTGACGGTGGCGCGCACGGGGTGGCCTTGGTCGCCGAACACGTCCCACAGCGTGGTGGGGCAGGCGTGTGGCGCGGGCAATTCGATGCCGCGCTCTTTCAAGACTTGGCTGATTTTTTCGCCGAAGTGGCCTGTTTGGCTGATGCCGCCCAAGTCGCCTTTGATGTCGGCCATGAAGACCGGCACGCCCTGGCGCGAAAAGGCTTCGGCCATGGCTTGCAGCGTGACGGTTTTGCCGGTGCCGGTCGCGCCGGTGATCAGGCCGTGGCGGTTGGCCAAAGCGGGCAACAATTCACAACGTGCTTGGGCGTTCTGGGCAATGATCATCGGTTGGGCCATGGGGTCTCTTTTCTCGGTGGGCGTGGGCGAAAACGTAAAATCAGCATTACAACAAATTTCAGTAGTTCAAAAGGATACTTTCGTGGCGGGACACAGCAAATGGGCCAATATTCAGCACCGCAAGGGCCGGCAAGACGAAAAACGCGGCCGCATCTGGACCCGCGTCATCCGTGAAATCATGGTCGCGGCCCGCCAAGGCGGCGGCGACCTCGACGCCAACCCGCGCCTGCGCTTGGCCGTGGACAAGGCCAAGGCGGCCAACATGCCGGCCGACACCATCAAGCGCAACATCGACAAAGCCACCGGCAACCTCGAAGGCGTGAACTACGAAGAGATCCGCTACGAGGGCTACGGCATCGGCGGGGCGGCCATCATCATCGACACCATGACCGACAACCGCGTGCGCACCGTGGCTGAGGTGCGCCACGTGTTCAGCAAACACGGCGGCAACATGGGCACCGAAGGCTCGGTGGCCTTTCAGTTCCAGCACTGCGGCCAATTCGTGTTCGCCCCCGGCACGTCCGAAGACCGCGTGATGGAAGTGGCGCTGGAGGCCGGCGCCAACGACGTCATCACCGACGACGACGGCGCCATCGAGGTGCTGTGCGCCGCCCCCGATTTCGAGGCCGTCAAAAACGCCTTGGAAGCCGCAGGCCTCAAGCCCGATGTGGCCGAGGTCACCATGCGCGCCGAAAACACCGTTGCCTTGAGCGGCGACGACGCCACCCGCATGCAAAAACTGCTCGACATCTTGGAAGACCTCGACGACGTGCAAGACGTGTTCCACAACGCCGAGATCGACGCCCCATGACCACCCAGCCATCCCTCAACGTTTTGGTCATCGGCGGCGGTGGCCGCGAGCACGCGCTGGCGTGGAAGCTGGCGCATTCGCCCAGCGTGGCCCGGGTCTTTGTGGCCCCCGGCAACGCCGGCACCGAGCGCGACCCGCAGCTCACCAACGTCAACATCACCGACAAAGACGCTTTGCTCGCTTGGGCCAAAGCGCAAGGCATCGACCTGACCGTGGTCGGCCCCGAAGCGCCCTTGGCCGCGGGGGTGGTCGACACCTTCCGCGCCCACGGCATGGCGATTTTTGGGCCCACCCAAGCCGCCGCTCAGCTGGAAAGCTCCAAGGCGTTTTCCAAAGCGTTCATGAAGCGCCACGGCATCCCCACCGCAGACTACGAAACCTTCACCGACGCGCAGGCCGCGCACGACTATGTGAATGCCAAGGGCGCGCCGATCGTCATCAAGGCCGACGGTTTGGCCGCGGGCAAGGGTGTGGTCGTGGCCATGAGCTTGGCCGAAGCGCACGAAGCGATTGACTTCATGCTGCTCGACAACCGCTTGGGCGTGACGCACAACGCCGGTGGCGCGCGGGTCGTGATCGAAGAGTTTTTGACCGGCGAAGAGGCCAGCTTCATCGTGTTGTGCGACGGCCAGAGCGCCTTGCCCTTGGCCACCAGCCAAGACCACAAACGCTTGCTCGACGGCGACCAAGGCCCCAACACCGGTGGCATGGGCGCGTATTCGCCCGCGCCCGTGGTCACGCCCGAGATCCACCGCCGCGCCATGCAAGAGGTCATCGAGCCCACGCTGCGCGGCATGGCCGCCGACGGCATTCAATACACCGGCTTTTTGTACGCCGGTTTGATGATCACGCCCGACGGCCGCATCAAGACCTTGGAGTTCAATTGCCGCATGGGCGACCCCGAGACCCAACCCATCATGATGCGTTTGCGCAGCGACCTCGCGCAGGTGCTCCTGGCCGGTGCCAACGGCCAGTTGAACGGCTTGAGCCTGGACTGGGACGAACGCGTGGCGCTGGGCGTGGTCTTGGCCGCGCACGGTTACCCCCTGTCGCCGCGCAAGGGCGACGCCATCACCGGGCTGCCACGGGACAACGCACAGACCATGGTTTTTCACGCCGGCACGCAGTCGGTCAACGGCCAGGTGCTCACCGCCGGTGGCCGTGTCTTGTGTGTGACGACCTTGGCCGCCAACGTCGCCCAAGCCCGCGAACAAGCGCAAGCTGTGATTCAAGGCATCGCGTTTGACGGCATGCAACACCGCCGAGACATCGGCCACCGCGCCCTGTGAGCGGCCCACAAGCCTTGATGCCGCCACACCCCGTGGCCTTGCGGGAGCGCCCTTGGGCGCACACCGTGCTCGGCTGGTTCGGCTGGCGCGTGGTGTTCGGTGGTTTGCCCGCGCGCCAAGGCGTGTTTGTGGTCTACCCGCACACCAGCAACTGGGACTTCCCGTATGCGGTCATGGCCAAATGGGCCATCGGCTTGGACCTGAAATTTTGGGCCAAGGACAGTTTGTTTCGCGTGCCCTTGTTTGGCACCTGGT
>JBFZCK010000221.1:0-7750 GCA_041307965.1 Burkholderiales bacterium
AAGTTCATAATCGTGTTTTACCGTTGATTCACGATGTTATTCCATTCCTCCATTCGCAAAGAGCTGGCCCGCAGTTTTGGGGCCACCTTGGTGGTCCTGTTCACGATTGTGCTGACCATGCTGCTGATTCGCACGCTGGGACAAGCTTCGTCTGGCAAAGTCAACCCGCAAGAGATTTTGCTGGTCTTGGGCTACACGATCTTGGGGCGCATGCCGATTCTGTTGACCTTGGCCTTGTTCATATCGGTGGTCTCGACCATCTCTCGAATGTACCGGGACAGCGAAATGTCCATCTGGCTGGCCAGCGGACTGTCTTTGAGCCATTTGCTCAAACCCGTCCTGAAGTTCACATGGCCCATTTTGCTGGTGGCCGCGTCGATGCAACTGTTGGCTTGGCCTTGGACCAACCAGCAAATTGCGCTGTTCAAGGACCGCTTTGAGCGCAGGGGTGATCTCGACCGGGTGGCACCCGGACAATTCCGTGAGTCCAGCGATGGTCGCCGCGTTTTCTTCATCGAAAAAGGGGCCGAAACCGGAACCGGAAAAAACATTTTTGTCTACGCCATCACTCCCGATGGACGCGAAAGCATCACGACCGCACGCACAGGCCAGGTGGAATGGTCCGACGACCAGCAGTTTTTGATGCTCAACCAAGGCCAACGTCTGGACATCAACAACGTGGGGCAATCCCTCACCTTGAGCAACTTTGAAACTTATGGCGTGCAAATCAATCAGGCCAAAAATCAAACGACCCTCGGCACCCCCGCTTCAGCCCTTCACACTTGGGATTTGTGGCTCAACCCCACGCCCATCAACAAAGCCGAGCTGGGCTGGCGGATTGGATTGATTCTGACGACCATCAACTTGGTGCTGCTGGGTGTGGCCATGACCCACGCCAACCCGCGCGCAGCCAAAGGCGGTCAACTCATGACGGCCTTGCTCACCTTTGTCGTCTACTACAACTTGGTGAGTGTGGCCAAGAGTTGGGTGGCCAGTGGCTCGCTGGGCATGACCACGGGATTGGTGCTGATTCACGTGCCGGTGGGTTTGCTGGCCTTGGGCTTGTTGTGGCTGCGTCAAAACAACCTGAATTGGCGTGACCTATTTAAGCCATCGCGTGTCGCTGGTGTGGGAGCAAGCGCATGAGCACTTGGCGTCGATACCTCTACGGTGAAATTCTCCGAGCCGTGGGCTTTGTCTTGTTGGCTTTCTTGGCCCTCTTTTTGTTCTTTGACTTGGTCGACGAGCTCAACGACATCGGACGTGTGGCGTTTGACCAGCCAGAGCTGCGTTACGGCCTTCATCACGTGCTGGCTTACATCGGTTTACAAACGCCCAACCGGGTCTATGAACTGTTGCCCATGGCGGTGCTGATTGGCACGGTATGGGTCTTGGCTCGCATGGCCAACACGTCCGAATTCACCATTTTGCGCACCAGTGGTTTGGGCCCTTGGCGAGCCTTGCGCACGCTGCTGGGCTTGGGTGCGGTATTCGTCGTGATGACGTTTGCCATGGGCGATTATTTGGCACCATGGACTGGACAAAAAGCCCAGTTGCTCAAAGCCCGATTTGAAGGGCGCATCAGCCAAGGCGCTACAGGTGTTTGGCTCAAAGAGCGACAAGGCGATCGGCACTTTTCGATCAATGTGGGGGCCATGAACGCCGATCGCGAGTTGGAAAAAATTCAAATTTTTGAATTCACCAATGACGGTGCGATGGTCTCAACCCTCCGAGCACAGCAAGGCTCCATCGAAAACGGCGGTTGGTTGCTGCAACAAGTGCAGCGGCGCGAGTTTCAAGACAGCCAATTGAAGGGCAACACCAGCCCGCTGATCATCAAAAACTTCAAACAATTCGCTTGGACCACCGACATCACCACCGAAATGGTGGCCGTGGCCCTTTTGCGCCCCGAACGCATGCGAACCATGGACCTCTTCGGCTACATCCAGCACCTCAACAACAACGAGCAAAGCGCGCTGCGCTACGAGATTGAGTTTTGGCGAAAGGTGTTTTACCCCTTGAGCTGTTTGGTGATGGTGGTGCTGGCCTTGCCCTTTGCTTACCTGCACGCCCGCTCGGGCGGTGTGGCCGGGTATGTCTTCATCGGTGTGATGATCGGCATCAGCTTTTTCTTGCTCAACAACATGTTTGGTTTTATCGGCAACTTGCGGCAATGGACGCCTTGGATCGCTGCTGGATTGCCATCGCTGTTGTATTCCTTGGTCTCGCTCAGCGCCTTTGGCTGGCTGGTCTTGCGCCGTTGACCCTTTTGGAGCGCCATGAACCTGCACCAATTTCGATTCGTCCAAGAGGCGGTTCGACGCAAACTCAACTTAACGGAAACCGCCAAGGCGCTGCACACCTCACAACCCGGTGTTTCCAAGGCCATTTTGGAGCTGGAACAAGAGCTCGGCGTGGACATTTTTGCGCGCCACGGCAAGCGCATCAAACACGTGACCGAGCCGGGGCTACAGGTGCTCAGAAGCATCGAAGCCATCATGATGGAGGTCAACAACCTCAAACGGATTGGCGAGCATTTTGCGCACCAAGACCAAGGCACTTTATCGATTGCGACCACCCATACCCAGGCGCGATACGTGTTGCCCGCTCCCGTTGCGCAACTGCGTCAAGAGTTGCCCGATGTCAAGATCAGCCTGCACCAAGGCTCACCGGAGCAGGTTGCTCGCATGCTGATGGACGATGTCGCTGACATTGGTGTGGCCACGGAGTCGCTCAACGATTTCCCCGACCTCATCACCTTGCCTTGTTACGAATGGCAGCACTTGTTGGTGTTGCCACAGGGGCATCGTTTGGTGGCGCAAGAGCGCATCACCTTGGAAGATTTGGCCCAAGAGCCGATCATCACCTACCACCCCAGCTTCACCGGCCGCACCCGCATCGACCAAGCCTTTGCGCAGCGTGGCTTGAACCCCAACATCGTCCTCGAAGCCATCGATTCCGACGTGATCAAGACTTACGTCGGCTTGGGCATGGGCGTGGGCATCATTGCCGAGATGGCGATGCAAGGCCACGACCCCTTGGGACCACTGGTGGCGCGCCCCGCTGGCCAGCTCTTTGGCCGCAACTTGGCCCGTGTGGCCTTCAAACGCGGCACCTATTTGCGCCAATTTGTTTTGCGCTTTGCCGAATTGCTCAGCGACCGATTGACGGCCGACCTGATCCAAAAAACCATGAGCGGCACCCCAGACAACTACAGCCTGTAAAACCGAGATGAACCCCACCGAACTGCGCTCTCGCCTGCCCAACGTGGGCACCACCATCTTCACCGTCATGTCGGCCTTGGCCACCGAGACCGGTGCCGTCAACTTGGGCCAAGGCTTTCCGGACTTCGCTTGTGACCCCGCGCTGCCGCAGGCCGTGACCGACGCCATGGCCGCGGGCCACAACCAGTACCCGCCCATGCCCGGTGTGCCGGCCCTGCGCCAAGCCATGGCCACCAAAATGCAAGCGCTCTACGGCCGATCGGTGGACGCCAACACCGAAGTCACCGTCACTGCGGGAGCCACCCAAGCCATCCTGACCATCGTGCTGGCGGTAGTCCACCCGGGCGATGAGGTCATCGTGCTCGAACCCTGCTACGACAGCTACGTGCCCAACATCGAACTCGCCGGTGGTGTGGTCGTGCGCGTGCCCTTGGTGCCCGGTACGTTTCGCCCCAACTTCGACGCCATCGCACAGGCCATCACGCCGCGCACCCGCGCCATCATCATCAACAGTCCGCACAACCCCAGCGGCATGGTCTGGAGCGACGCCGACATGCGCCGCTTGCAAGACATCTTGGCGCCCACCAACGTGCTGCTCATCAGCGACGAGGTTTACGAACACATGGTGTTCGACGGCCAGCAACACCAAAGCGCCGCGCGTTTCCCGGCCTTGGCCGCTCGCGCCTTCATCGTCAGCAGCTTTGGCAAGACCTACCACGTCACCGGCTGGAAAGTCGGCACCGTGGTGGCGCCCGCGGCGCTGACGGCCGAGTTTCGCAAGGTGCACCAGTTCAACGTGTTCACGGTGAACACACCGATGCAGCATGCCTTGGCCGCCTACATGGCTGACCCAAAGCCTTACCTTGAGCTGGGCGCGTTTTACCAGCGCAAGCGCGATCTGTTTCGCGAAGGTTTGGCCACCACCCGCTTTCGCTTGCTGCCCAGCGAAGGCACCTACTTTCAATGTGTGAGCATCGCCGACTTGGCCGTGCCCGAACGCGACCTGCCCGAGGCGGATTTTTGCCAGTGGCTCACGCGCGAAATCGGCGTGGCCGCCATCCCGCTGTCGGCCTTTTACGGCAGTGGGTTTGACCAGCAGGTGATTCGTTTTTGTTTTGCCAAACAAGACAGCACGCTGCATTCGGCGCTGCAGCGCCTGTCAAGTCTCTAACACCGGCATCCAGATCAACTCGGTTTGACGGCCCTGGCGTCCAAAGCGTGTCGGGCCAAACCCAAACCCGCTTCGGAGTACATGTTGAAGGAAGGCACATTGAGCGCTTTGAGCTCCTCAACCTCTTCCGCAAACTTGGCAATCGCCACCACCTGACAGGTCAAACCCGCCTTGCGGATTTGCTGGGCCGCGTACACATTGCTGTGGTGGCTTGGCATGGCCAACACCATCAACTCTTGGGTGTTGGAGGCTTTGATGGTGTTCCAAAAATCGGTGTCGGTCGCGTCACCCACCTTGACGTTGCGGCCTGCAGCACGCTCAATGTCGGCTTTTTCGGCGTTGTGCTCTATGCCCAGCACTTGGCCCGACCACACCGTTTCCAATTCATCGTACGCCCCGGAACCCACACGTCCCATACCAATGACCAAGACCTTGGCCCCACCGGTATCGAGCATTTGGTCATTGGCGTGCAAGGTGGGTTGTTGGAAGCGGTCCCAAAACCGTTTGAAACGTTGATAGGCCCCTTCAGAGCGCATGGTGAACGGCGAAGCAAACGCAAAACTCAAGCTCACCGCAATCGCCACCACGATCAGCCAATCCACCGACAACCAACCTTGATTCACACCCAAAGCGGCCACGATCAAACCGAACTCGGAAAAATTCGCCAAGCTCAAGGACGCGAACAAAGACGTGCGCGAGCGCAAACCAAAACGCACCACGATGGCGTAATACAAAAAGGTCTTGACCGGTAGCAATACGCACAAGATCAAGGCAGTCAACATCATCGGCACATTGGGCAGACCTTGCATGCCCACCGACAAGAAAAATCCCACCAACATCAGCTCTTTAAAACTGAACAAGGACTTGGCCAACTCAGACGCTTTGGGGTGGTTGGCGATGACCACACCCAACACCAGTGCACCCAAATCGCCCTTGAGACCCACCATCGTGAAGTACTCGTAGCCTGCGCCCAACGCAAAAACAAACCGCTGAGCACCAACAATTCACCATGACCGGCCGAGTCGAGCAGTTTGTAAATGAGCTTGCGCACCAAGGGCAACAACAACAAAAACACCGACAAAGCCCAAAGCGTGGGGTACTTGCCTTCGCTCACGGCCAAGAACACCACCGCGAAGACGTCTTGCATCACCAAAATACCGATGGCCACCTTGCCGTAAAAAGCCGACATGTCGCCCTTGTCTTCCAGCACCTTGACCGCAAACACCGTGCTCGAAAAAGACAACGCAAAACCCAGCACCACCATCGCGGTGAACGACAGCTCGAACAAGGGCAAGGGGATGAGTTGCTGGGCCAACCAGATGACCGCCGTGAAAAACACGCTCGACGCCACGATGTGCGCGAGCGAGGTTCCCCAAATTTCGGTCTTGGCCAACCCTTTGAGGTCGAGCTTCAAGCCAATGGTGAACAAGAGCAGGGTCACGCCCAAATCGGCCACCCGCTGCAAACCACTTGGGGTTTCAAAGCCGGCCATGTTGTAAGCAAAGCCGGCGACCAAAAACCCAACCATCGGAGGCAAGCCCAAACGGCTGAGCAAAATGCCAAAAAAGAAGGCAAAACCCACCAATGTGATCAACATGAAGAACCCTTTTTATCGGCGGTGTGTGAGCACCATCACTGTGGCATTCTCCAGCATCCAGCGTTCAACCCATGGCTGACTTCAACGGGTGTTATCCACCTTTGAGGCAACTGCTCATGAACTGCTTGCGCTCATCACCCTTGAGGGCTTTCTCTCCGGCGACTTGGTTGCAGGTCTTCATTTTGTTTTGCTGGGCGGTGCGGCCATCGGCCTTCTCGCCACTCAAGCAGCTTTTCATGAAGGCTTTGCGCTCATCGCCCTTGAGGGCTTGGTCACCGGCCGTTTTGTTGCAGCTGACCATGCGGTTTTGCTGCTCAGTTTTGGGTTTTTCTGCCGTGGCCGCGGTTTGTGCCATGACGCCCGTTGTGCCCAACGCAATCAAAGCCAAGCCAAGAATCCAAGTTTTCATTTGTGTACTTTCGAAACAGTTTTCCACCAGGCGGACATCGCCAAGCAGTTCAAATGGTATCGGATGTGTGTTGCAATTTATCCTTGTGCTGCGCAAGCGCACCCATCACGAGAGACAATCAGGGTCATGACACAAGCCACCAAAAACGTCTTGGGTGAGGACCTGGTGCCCTGCTCTTTTGATCCCCTGACCGGATTTTTCCGCGACGGTTGCTGCAACACCAGCGTCAACGACCTCGGCACCCACGTGATCTGCGCCCGCGTCACGGCCGAGTTCTTGGCGTTCTCCAAGGCCCGCGGCAACGACCTCATCACCCCGCGCCCCGAACACCGCTTTGCCGGTCTCAAACCGGGCGACCGCTGGTGCCTGTGTGCCAACCGCTGGGTTGAGGCGCTGCAGGCGGGTGTGGCACCGCCCGTGGTCTTGGTCAGCACTCACATGAAAGCCTTGGCTTACGTGAGCTTGGACGAACTGCGCCAACACGCCTGGATACCCGCTTAACGCCATGCCCAACCTCTCCGTTTGGGGCGAAACGCTTCGCCTGCTCGTCGAACTCGCGGCCACCGCCGCCTTTGCCCTATCGGGGTTGATGGTGGCCGCGCGCAAACGGCTCGATGCCGTGGGCATTGTGGTGGTGGCATTTTTAGCGGCTTTTGGTGGCGGCACCTTGCGCGACCTCTTGCTCGACCAGCGCCCCTTCTTTTGGGTGCGCCACGTGGACGTGCTCTGGGGCGTGTTGGCCTTGTGCATGCTGGCCATGCTCTTCATGCGCCAGCGGCACTTTGAGGTAACCGAAAAAGCCATTTTGTGGCCCGACGCTTTGGGTTTGGGCTTGTTCACCGCCACCGGCGTTCACCAAGCACTGCAATCCGAACTGCCCGCGGTAGTCGCCGTCATCATGGGCTTGATCACGGGGGTCTTTGGCGGTGTTTTGCGCGATGTGGTGTGCAACGAAATCCCCACCGCGTTCAAAGACCACCGTCCCTACGCCGTCTGCGCCTTTGCCGGGGGCTGGGTCTACGTTGGACTGTGGCAATTCGACGCACCAGGTTGGATCGCCCTGCTCGGCTGCTTGGGCGTCACCGTGGGCTTGCGCGCCTTGGCGCTGTGGCGCGACTGGCAATTACCGGCTTGGCGGGTTTAGCCCCTCAAAGCGCCGCGACCCGTGCCCGCGCCGCGTGCAGTTTTTTGTAACTGTCGAGCAAGCGCTGGTGCCGGTCCAAGCCTTCGAGCTGCAGGCTGGTGGGCGTGAGGCCATGAAAGCGCACGCTGCCGTCGACTGAGCCAATCGCCGCGTTCATGCGCTCGTCGCCGAACATGCGCCTGAAGTTCACTTCGTAATCTTCCAG
>JBFZCK010000222.1:0-4675 GCA_041307965.1 Burkholderiales bacterium
GGCGCGCCCATTTCGTGGCTGATGGCTTGGGCCATCTCGGTGTAGCGCTGTTCAAACACCGTTTTGAGCTGCCCCAGCAAGGCGCGGCGTTGCGCCATCGTGGTTTGACTGAAATCCTCAAAGGCACGCCGCGCGGCTTGGACCGCCCGCGCCGCGTCCTCGGCCGAGCCCATGGCCACCGTTCCCATGACGCTCTCGTCGGCCGGGTTGACGATGGGGTGCTCGGCACCGGGCCGCTGGGGCTCTACCCAAGCGCCATCGATATAAAAGTTGCATCGGATCATGGGGTTCCTTTGGCGTGTGGCGGATTCAGACGAGGTTGAACCACGCCGATTTGCTTTGCATGTACGACAGCAGGCTGTCGATGTGTTTGTCGCGCGAATTGCCGCTTTGTTTGTAACCGCCAAAAGGCTGTGTCATGTCGCCGTCGCCAAAACAGTTGACCCACACCACACCCGCCTCGAGCGCGCCCACCATGCGGTGCGCGGTTTTCAGGTCGGACGTCCACACCGAAGCTGCCAGACCATAAATGGAATCGTTGGCCATGGCAATCGCTTCGGCTTCGGTGTCAAAAGCCTGCACCGTGGCCACCGGGCCAAACACCTCTTCTTGCACGACGGCCATCGACTGGGTCGCCCCGACGATGAGCGTGGGCGCCACAAACGTGGCTTCATCGCCCAAAGCGGCGCCGCCGCCCATCACGCATTGCGCACCATCGGCCTGGGCTTGTGCGATGCGCTTGAGCACCGCGGCTTGGTGGCCGCGACTGGCCAAGGGGCCCAGGGTGGTGGCGGGGTCCAAGGGGTCGCCAGGGCGGTAAGTTTGCTGCGTGCGCGCGACAAAGCGCTCCACGAAGGCGTCGTACAAAGAGCGGTGCACCAACAAGCGCGAACCGGCGTTGCAGACTTGGCCGGCGTTGTCGTAGATGCCACCGACCGCACGGTCCACGGCCGCATCCAAGTCGTACAAATCGGGCATGAAGATTTGCGGGCTCTTGCCCCCGGTCTCCAGGGCCACGCGCTTGAGGTTGGATTGACCGGCGTAGGCCATGAGCAACTTGCCCACGGCGGTGGAGCCGGTGAAGGTGATCTTGGCCACATCGGGGTGCAGGGCCAACGCTTGACCGGCTTCGGCCCCGACACCATTGACGAGGTTGAACACGCCCTCGGGGCCACCGGCGTCCACAAACAACTGCGCCAAACGCATGCACGTCAAGGGCGCTTGTTCGGCCGGCTTGAGCACCACACAGTTGCCCGCGGCCAAACACGGCGCGAGCTTCCACATGGCCATGAGCATGGGGTAGTTCCACGGCGTGATCGCCCCCACCACCCCCAAAGGCTCGTGCGTGATGAGGTGCATGGCCTCGGGCGCGGTGTGCGTGACCGCGCCGTCGAGTTTGTCGATGCACTCGGCGAAATAACGCACGGTGCGCAGCACCTCGGGCAGGTCGATGTTGAGCACATCGGAGATGGGCTTGCCCATGTCCAAGGTCTCCAACAAAGCCAGCTCGTGCGCGTGTTGCTCGATCAGGTCGGCCCAGCGCTGCAGCACCGCCGTGCGTTGCCGTGGCGACTGCAGGCGCCAGCGACCGTCGCGCCAAGCCGCTTGTGCAGAGGCCACGGCCGCGTCCACATCCTCGGCCTGCCCACGCGCTACCTGGGCGATGAGCTGACCGTTGGCCGGGTTGATGCAGGGCATGGTTTGCCCCGATCGCGAAGGCACGCTGCGCCCACCGATGAAGTGGCCTTGGTCGGGCGTCACCTGCGCCGCGGCTCGCGCCCAGTCGTCACGCGTGCGGGTCTCGCTGGGTGTGCTCATGACTTGATCTCAGCCACCAGTTCGGTCGGGTAACCGTCGGCGCGCAGCTCCAAGCCGCAGGCCTGCTCGAGCATGCGCACCACCTCGGGCGATTGCGCTTGGCTGCCGTACAGGCCACGGGCACGGCGGAAAATTTGCTGCGTGATGCTGCCCAACTCGAGCGGCACACCCAGTTTTTCGGCGATGCCGTTGACCAGACCCAAGTCCTTGCAGGCCAAGTCCATGGTGAACTTCACGTTGTAGCTGCCGCTGAGGATGAGCTTGGATTCGGTTTCGTGCACAAAGCTGTTGCCCGAACTCGCGCGGATGGCGCGGTAGGTGGCATCGGGGTCCACACCGTATTTGGCGGGCAGCATCATGGCTTCACCGGCCGCCACCAAGTGGATGAAGGCCAGCATGTTGGTGACCACCTTGACCACCGAGGCGTTGCCCATGGGGCCCATGTAAATGATCTCGCCGCCCATGGTGCCCAGCAAGGATTCGACGCGCTGGAAGGTGTCTTTTTCACCGCCGACCAGCACGGTGATTTCACCCGAGTTGGCCAAGTGAACGCCGCCCGTGACGGGGCACTCCAACACCGAGATCCCGCGGGCTTTGGCCAATTCGGCCAAGCGCTTGAGGTCCTCCAAATCGGTGGTGCTCATCTCGATCCAGATGCCGCCGGACTTGAGGTGTGTCAACACGCCCTCGGGGCCTTCGACCACGTGGCGCGAGACGGCGGGCGACGGCAAGACGGTGATGACCACCTCGGCGTTGCGGCACACGCCGGCCACATCGTCGGACCACTGGGCACCGGCGGCGATCAAGCGTTGGGCGTTGGCTTTGTTCAAATCGGTCACGGCCACGGAATAGCCCGCTTTGACCAAGCTGTGGCACAGGCCTTCACCGAGGCTGCCCAAACCGATGAAGCCCACGGTGGGTTTGCTGTTCTTGTTCATGGTGTCGTTTCCTTTGGGATGAATGTGGAATGGGAATGGGGCTCAGGCCTTGGTTTTGGCGTCGCGCCAAGCCAAGGCCGCTTGCATGCCTTCGGTGCTGCGGATGCGTTCGAACTCGACGTTTTCGGGGCGAACATTCGCCTCGATCAAGGTGGCGGTGTCGATGGCGGCCAACAAAGCTTGTCGCATACCAGCGATGTCCAAGCTGCGGTTGATGGCTTTTTTGGTCATTTGCACCGACATGGCCGAGTAACCCGCCATGGCTTGAGCGACCTCCAAGGCGCGTTGCAGGTGCGTGCCGCCGTGCGTGACCTCGTTGACCAAGCCCAACTCGTAGGCCCGCTGCGCCGTGACTTGGTCGCTCGCGGTGAGCAACAACTCTTTGGCCTGTTTGGGGCCGATCAGCCAAGGCAAAACCAAAGCTGCGATGCTGGAGCCGAACTTCATTTCGGGCTCGCCCATGAGTGTGTCGACATCGGCAATCGTCAAATCGCACGACACCGCCAATTCCATGCCGCCACCAATGCAGTGGCCGTGGATGGCCGAGACGGTGGGTTTGGGGCAGTCCCAGAACTGCATGACAAAGTCAAAGTCGGCGCGCAAGACCTCGCCCCACTGCTCGGCGGTGGTGAGTTTTTGCTCCGCGAGTTCTTTCAAATCAAAGCCCGCGCTGAAGGCCCGACCTTCGGCGGCCAACACAATGGCGCCGATGGCCGGGTCGCTGGCAAACGCGCGCAAGGCGGTGGTGGCCTCTTGCATCATTTGGCCGTTGATGGCGTTGAGTTTGCGGGCGCGACTCAAGTGGATCACGCCCACGCGACCCACGGTTTCGGTGCGGATGGTTTCGGGTGCGGTGTTCATGCGTGGGCCTCTGAGGCGGGAATGACCAAGAGGTCCACCGCGGCGATGCGCTGGCCATCGACCAACAAGGGGTTGATTTCCATCTCGCTCACCCCGCGTTGCAAGGCCATGCCCATGCGCATGAAGGCGTGCACCACCTCGGCGAGTTGCGTCGCGTCGGTGGGCGCACGACCGCGCGCGCCCGCCAGCAAGGGATAGGCCTTGAGCGATTGGATTTTTTGGCGGATCTTGGCCACGCTGTCTTGGGGCAACAAGGTCGTGTAGTCCTTGAGGATTTCCACGAAGATGCCGCCACAGCCAAAGGTGAAGGTGGGGCCGAACTGCGGGTCTTGTTTCATGCCCAAGATCCATTCGCTGCCCTGCACCTGCTGTTGCAACAAAACCGGGCCCGGCGCGATGGACTGCAAACGCGCAAAGGCCTCGCGCAACGCGCCTTCGTTGTGGATGCCCAAGATCACGCCACCCATGTCGGACTTGTGCGCGATGTCGGGCGAGTCGATTTTGGCCACCAAGGGGTATCCGTTGGCACCGGCAAAGGCCAGCGCCTGCGCCAGATCGGCGGTGCTCAGCGAGGCCGGCACCGACACGCCAAAGTCGCGCAACAAGTCAAAGTCTTGCACGCTGGTCTGGGCTTGCGCGGCGGCTTGCAAACGCTGCAACCAACGCTCGGTCACCGCGGCAGGCACAGCCGCGGCGGTCGCGGGCGTGCCGAGGTCTGGGGCCGCGAGTCGCTCGTGGTACTGCGTGTAGTGGCGCAAAGCGCGCAAGGCGGTCTCGGTGCCCATCAAGACCGGGATGCCCGCAGCGCGGTGGCGCGCACATTCGGTGGGTGACATGGTGTTGGCCACGTTGCCCATCAAGACCACCGGTTTGTGCGTGCCCGCGAAAGTTTTTTCCAAGGCCACGCTGCACGCTTGCGTGAATTCCTGACCGTCGGGCAGGTTGGTGGCCATGACCAAGGTGCCCACCTGTTCGTCGCTGGCCAAGGCCAGCATGGCATCGGCGATGATGTCTTTGCCGTCGCCCCAGTAATCCAAGGGGTTGGCCGCTTCGATGCC
>JBFZCK010000223.1:0-3019 GCA_041307965.1 Burkholderiales bacterium
CAGCGCGGGCAAATTGGCCGAACTCGCGGGCGCGAAAACCGCAGCGCCGCAAGGCTGCGGTATTGGCACCGCGTCGGTGCAGTTGACCGACGGTGCCACCCTGAATTTTGGGGGCCAACAAATCCAGGCTTTGCACACACCGGGTCACACCGCGGGCAGCATGAGCTTTGTGTGGCGCCACGCCGATGCGGTGCACGCCTTCACCGGTGACACCTTGCTCATCAACGGTTGTGGTCGCACCGACTTCCAATCGGGCAGTGCGGCGGCGCTTTTTCACAGCCTCACGCAGGTCTTGTTTGTTTTGCCCGATGCCACCGTGGTGTGGCCCGGTCACGATTACCAAGGCCGCACACATTCGACCATTGGCCAAGAAAAAACCAGCAACGCGCGGGTGGCCGGCAAAACCGAAGCCGAGTTCGTGTCCATCATGGACGCCTTGCAATTGCCCAAGCCCAAACGCATCGATGAGGCGGTGCCGGCCAATTTGCAATCGGGTTTGCGTCACGACGCCGATGCCGCTTTGGAATGGGTGGTTCGCCCACAAGCGGGTTACGCCGGTGATGTGTCGGCCCACTTGGCTTGGCAATGGGTGTCTGGTGGTGAAGCGGTTTTGGTCGATGTGCGCTCCGACGCCGAGCGCGAGTGGGTCGGTTTTGTGCCGGGTGCTGTGCCGGTGGCTTGGAAGCAGTGGCCGGGCATGGCAATGAACGCCACCTTTGACGAGCAGATCAAAGGGGCCGCGGGCGAAAAGGCCGTGGTGCTGTTGTGCCGCAGCGGCGTGCGATCGATCGCGGCGGCCAAACGCGCCACCGAGCTGGGCCTCAAGGCCTACAACATCTTGGAAGGCTTTGAGGGCGACCCCGACAGCAGCGCGCAGCGCGGTCGTCGCGGTGGCTGGCGTTACCGCGGCCTGCCTTGGCGTCAAAACTGATGGGCTTGGCAAGGGTGGCAACCCTGTGCCTTGGGTGGTGATAATCCCCACATGACTTTTTTGGCCCTCGATGTGGGAAACACGCGCCTGAAATGGGCGCTTTATGAAACGCCCGAACCGGGTGCGCGCTTGTTGGCCCACGGCGCCCAATTTTTGGAACAAATTGAAACCTTGGCCGAAGGCGACTGGCGCGACTTGCCCGCGCCGCGTTGGTCCTTGGGTTGTGTGGTGGCGGGTGACCCCGTCAAGCGCCGTGTCATGGACCAGATCGAGCAGTTGATCGGTTGGGACGTGGTGCCGCAATGGGTGGTGTCCAGCGCACAGGAGGCCGGTTTGACCAACGGTTACGACCACCCCACGCGCTTGGGCTCGGACCGGTGGGTTGCCATGATCGGGGCGCGTCAACACTTGCAAGACCAAGGGAAAGAAGCCCCTTGTTTGGTGGTGATGGTGGGCACCGCGGTGACGGTGGAGGCCATCGATGCACAGGGCCGCTTTTTGGGGGGCATCATCTTGCCCGGTCACGGCATCATGTTGCGCGCCTTGGAGTCCGGCACCGCGGGCTTGCACGTGCCCACGGGCCAAGTGTGCGACTTCCCCACCAACACCAGCGATGCATTGACCAGTGGCGGCACCTTTGCCATTGCCGGTGCGGTGCAGCGCATGGCGGACAATTTGACGCGTCACTGTGGCCAAGCGCCGGTGTGTTTCATGACCGGTGGTGCGGGTTGGAAAATGGCGCCGAGCATGTCCTTGCCCGTGCACTTGGTCGACAGTCTGATTTTTGATGGTTTGCTGGCGATCGCCAGCCGCCGTTTTCCCGTGTCTTGAATGAAAACAGGAAGCCTGTGATGAGCGATTTGAAATCCACGTTTGAAGCCGCGGTGGCCAACTCGAGCAAATTGTCCGAGCGCCCCGACAACACCACCTTGTTGCGCATTTACGGCTTGTACAAACAAGCCACGCAAGGCGATGTGCAAGACGCCAAACCCGGCTTCAGCGATTTGGTGGGCCGCGCCAAATGGGACGCGTGGAACCAGCAAAAAGGCAGCAGCGCCGAGACCGCGATGCAGGCCTACATCGACCTCATCGAGTCGCTGCGCTGACCTGCACCCAGCAGTCGTAGAACACCGGCGCGCGGCCCATGTCGGTCAGGCGCTGGCTGGTGACTTCGTTGACGTTGGTGCCGTTGGCCCCCAGCTTGCGCCACCAAATGCCCATGCCGTTGACCACGCCCGGACGTGCACGGGTGTTGACCTGCACCGTACACGCGTAACGACCGCGGTCGTTGAAGACCACCACCGACTGGCCGTCGCTCAGTCCCCGCGCTTGGGCATCGCTGGGGTGCATTTCCAGCCACGGTTGGCCTTCCATGTCGCGCAGGCTTTTGACGTTCACAAAGGTCGAGTTCAAAAAATGTCGCGCCGGCGGCGAGATCATGGCCAGCGGGTAGTCGGGGTGGGTGTTGGCGGGCTCAAAGTTGGGCAGGTGGTCGGGCAGACCGTCTTGCCCTTGGTCCGCCAAGCGTTGGCTGAAAAATTCGCAACGGCCACTGGGTGTGGGAAAGCCGCCGTTAGCGAACGGCGCATCGGGCACGGACAACGAGGCAAAACCTTGATCGAGCAGGGTTTGAAAATCCACCGCGTCGCCAAAAGCCGTGCGGCACAGCGCCTCGTCGCTGTCTTGCAAACACGGGTCCTTCAGGCCCACGCGCTGCGCCAAGTCGCGGAAGAAGTCGGTGTTCGTGCGGGCCTGACCCACGGGAGCGATGGCCGGGCGGTTGAGCACCACGTCGGTGTGGCCGTAGCTCATGTGCACGTCCCAATGCTCGAGCTGCGTGGTGGCGGGCAAGACGTAATCGGCCAGGTCGGCCGTGTCGGTCATGAAGTGTTCGAGCACGACCGTGAACAGGTCCTCGCGCGCAAAGCCTTGCACCACACGGCTTGACTGCGGTGCCACGGCCACGGGGTTGCTGTTGTAGACGATCAAGGCCTCGATGGCCGGGCCGAAGTCGGGGCCGCTCGGGCGCAAGAGGTCGTCGCCGATCGTGCTCATGTTGATGGTGCGCGGGCGGCGATCGCCCAAGAG
>JBFZCK010000224.1:0-6020 GCA_041307965.1 Burkholderiales bacterium
TTGATCTTGCCCATGTCGATCTTCTCGCCGCAGATGCGTGCTTTGCCGGGCTTGATGAGGTTGTTCTCCAAGTACATGTTGCGCAGGTACCAAGCGTAATAAGGCCCTGGCAAGTTGGTGCTGTCGCCGTTCCAATACAACAAGTCAAACGGTGGTGGCGACTCGCCCTTGAGGTAGTTGCCCACCACGTAGTTCCACACCAAGTCGTTCGGGCGCAAGAAGCTGAAGGTGGTGGCCAAGTCGCGCCCTGGCATCAAACCGCCTTGTTCGAATTGCATCTCGCGCATCTTCACAAAGGCCTCGTCGATGAACACGTCGAGCACACCGGTGTCGGTGAAGTCCACCAAGGTGGTCAAGAAGGTGGCGCTGTTGACCGGCTCTTCGCCGCGCGCGGCCAGCACACCGAGTGCCGACGCGAGCATGGTGCCACCGACACAAAAGCCCAAAGCATTGATGGTGGGCGCGCCGGTGATCTCACGCGTCACTCGGATGGCCTCGATCACAGCGCCTTCGATGTAGTCGTCCCAATGGGCTTGCGCCAAGGATTCATCGGGGTTGCGCCAGCTCACCACAAAGGTTCGGTGGCCCTGCTCGACCGCGTAACGGATGAGCGAATTCTCGGGCTGCAAATCCAAGATATAGAACTTGTTGATGCTCGGCGGCACCAACAAAAACGGACGCTCGTAGACCTTGGCGGTGAGCGGCTTGTATTCGATGAGTTGGAAATAGTCGTTCTCAAACACCACCGCACCTTCGGAGGTGGCGACGTTTTTGCCGACCTCAAACACGCTCTCGTCGGTCATCGACAAATGGCCTTGGCGGATGTCGTGCAAGAGGTTGGCCACGCCTTTGGCGATGCTCTCGCCTTGGGTGTCGATGGCTTTTTGTTGGGCTTCGGCGTTGAGTGCCAGGAAGTTGCTCGGCGCGCTCGCGTCGATCCACTGCTGAACGGCAAACGACACACGGGCGCGGGTTTTGGCGTCACCCTGGACGGCCTCGGCCATGGCCATCAAGGTGCGGGCGTTGAGCAAATACGTCGCTGCAGAAAACGCCGCCATGGGGTTCTTCTGCCAAGCTTCACCCGCGAAGCGGCGATCGCCTTGGGGTTTGGCGTTGAGGCCTTGCATCCACAGCTCGGCCGCTTCTTTCATGTAGGTCGCTTGCAGCGCCGAGAGTTGATCGGGGTCGAATTGCACCGATTGGCCATTGGCCTGTTTGAACACTTCCCCCAAACCCGAGGCCATGTTGCCCGGCATGGCCATGCCAAAGGGGTTGGCACCGCCAGCGGCCGGCATCATGTGCGAGAAAGCCGCGAAAGGGTTGTTCATGTGGGTCTCCGAAAAGCTCTGTTGGCTTGGTTATGATGAATTGCCGATGGGCAACTTCCCTACGGACCCAGTCTGAACCTGCAGACTTCCAACTGGCTGACAAAGCCCCTCATTTTGAAAAGGATTTCTGTGTACTTGGTGGCGATCGCTTGGATCTATGTGGTGCTGATGATGGCGGTGGCCGAGGCCACCAACAGCAACGGCACGGTCTTGGGTGCCATCTTCACTTTCTTGTTGTACGGCTTGTTACCACTGAGTTTGGTGATTTATCTCATGCGAACACCAGATCGGCGCAAAGCCCGAAAGGCTCAGGAAGCCTTGGAAGACGCGGCTCGCGCCGCTGCTTCAGCCCAGCCAGACACAAGCGGCCATGCGGCCACTGCCCCCCAAGACGGCAGCGTCGCGCCGGTGCGAGAAAAACCTTGACGTGTTCGTGACGGTGCACCAAGCCGTGCTGCTGTCGTTGCCCTGAACATCGAACACACCCAAAGCGGCCAAGCGCTGTCGGGCCAAGCCCGCCAAATCGGCCCACCACTGCCCTGCTCGCTCAGCGTGCGGCACAAAGCAAGCATCGCTGTGGCGCTCAGTGGCCGATTGAAAAGCCACGCGCACCTCGTCGCCCACCTCAAAGGCCGCAGGGCCAATACAAGGCCCCAACCACACCCAAGTCTGTTGCGCCAAGGTGGTGTCGCTCACGCCCGGGTGGTGTTGGCGCATGGTCTGCATCCACACGGCCCAGGTGCTTTCCAACACCCCCACGCCACCATGATCCACACCCGCGAGTCCACGCCAGCCCGCATGGGCTGCGGCCACACAACGCCCAGCACGATCGGCGAACAACACCGGCAAACAATCGGCGACCATGATGGTGCACACCACCCCGGATTGGTCGGTCAAACAAGCGTCGGCCACCACCGTGCTGGGTGGGTGTTCGCTCAAGCCCAGCACCTGCGTGCCGTGCACCTGCTTCAGGAACACCGGCGCTTTCGCTCCGCGCAGGTGCAAGGCCTCGCTCAAACGCGAGCGGTTCTGCGCCACCGCCACAGGGTCGTCGCCCACGTGGTCGCCCAAATTGAAGCTGTCGAACGGTGACACCGACACGCCGCCGGTGCGGCTGGTGAACAAGGCCTGCACACCGGCGGGCAAGTGCTCAGGGCACAGCCAATCGTCGGGCAGCGGCAAAAGCGAAGTGTGTGACATGGTCTTGAGCATAAACCGGGAAAGCGGTCACGATTTGCGGTGAAAATGGCAACCATGAAGATTGGAGAACCCATGAGTCAGCGCTACGTTTTCACGCCACCGTCCATTGTCAGTGTGCCGGTGGTCGGCACCGACGAGCAGCTGCCGGTTCACCGCATCTATTGTGTGGGACGCAACTACGCCGAACACGCCAAAGAAATGGGCTTCAGCGGCCGCGAAGACCCGTTCTTCTTCATCAAACCCGCCGACACCTTGGTTGTGGCCGCCGAACAAGCCCCCGCCACCATCGAATACCCCACGCTCACACAGAACCTTCACCACGAGGTGGAGTTGGTGGTGGCGATTGGGCGCGCAGGCCGCGATATCGCCGCAACCGACGCGCACCACCACATCTTTGGATACGCCGTGGGCTTGGACATGACCCGTCGCGACTTGCAAAACGAGATGAAAAAACAAGGCCGGCCTTGGTGCATCGGCAAATCGCACGAGCAATCGGCGCCCGTCGGCTGGATCACCCCCGCCTCGAACATGGGCACGATGGATTCCGCCGCGATCGAATTGCGCGTCAACGGTGAGCTGCGTCAAAGCAGCCACCTCAACCAACTGATCTGGAATGTGGGTGAGATCATCGAACACCTTTCGCGTGCGTGGACCTTGCAAGCGGGCGACCTGATCTTCACCGGCACCCCCGAAGGCGTGGGCCCGGTGGTGCGCGGTGACCGCCTGCAAGCCCGTATCGATGGCTTGGCTGCTTTGGACTTGCGCATCGCATGAGCGCCACCCCCCAGCCCCCATCGGCCTTGTTTTGCCGTCGCTGCGGCCACGCCTTGGAACGCCGCGTTCCCGACGACGGCGACACCAAGGTGCGGGGCGTTTGCCCCGCCTGCGCCACCATCCATTACGACAACCCCTTGTGCGTCGTTGGCACCGTGCCCTATTGGGGCGCTCACGGCGAGCAGGTGCTGCTGTGCTTGCGCAACATCGAGCCGCGCAAAGGCAAGTGGACCTTGCCTGCCGGCTTTTTGGAATTGGCCGAAACCACGGCACAAGGTGCAGCCCGCGAAACCGATGAAGAAGCCGGCGCGCAAATCGAAATGGGCCGCCTGTTCACTTTGATGAATGTCCCGCGCGTGGGCCAAGTGCACTTCTACTACTTGGCGCGATTGGCCAGCGACCGTTTTGCGCCGGGCATCGAAACCCAGGAAGCCCGGCTGTTCACCGAAGCCGAAGTGCCGTGGGACGACATCGCCTTCACCACCGTCAAAGTGACCCTGCAACGCTATTTCGCTGACCGCCGCGCAGGGGCTTTTGGCTTTCACACCGCCGACTTGGACTGATCGGGTCGCCAGAACGAACAAGGGGCCACACCGGTGAAAGTGTGGCCCCTTGTCGGCTGAATCAGCAATTTGGTCGGCGTGGCGGGATTCGAACTCGCGACCCCTTGCACCCCATGCAAGTGCGCTACCAGGCTGCGCTACACGCCGAAGACTTAAATTATACCTTGCGAAAAGACCGCTTTCTCCGCGGCACAGACTTTTTTATCCGAGGGTCAACAGTTGACGGATGGCGAGCAGCTCGGTGCGCAAAGCGCTGGCCGGCACGGATGATCGGCCCAAGTCCACCAAGCCCTGATCGGTGGACTCGTCACCCATCTCAATGCCCTCAACGAACGCGGTTGGTGGCTCGACATCGCCCACGGAGGTCTTGCCCCGATCGGCAGAGGCCAACTCTTGCAATTTGTTGCGAGCGCCACTGATGGTGAAGCCTTGGTCGTAGAGCAAGTCGCGGATGCGCCGGATCATCAGCACTTCGTGGTGCTGGTAATAGCGGCGATTGCCACGGCGCTTCATGGGGCGCAACTGCGTGAATTCTTGCTCCCAATAGCGCAGCACATGCGGTTTGACACCGCAAAGCTCGCCCACCTCACCAATGGTGAAGTAGCGTTTAACGGGAATGGGGGGGAGCATTTTTTCCATGTAAATCAAGCCGGTATGAACCGGAGCATGGAATTTACTCTAAGTTGGGGGACTTGACGCAGACCAGCGCAGGTTTTTTTCCGGTCTGTCGCCAAGGGGCGACTCAGGCGGCGTCTGCGCTGTCCTGAACCAGGTCTTTGAGCTTGGGGCTGGCGTGAAACGTCACCACGCGGCGTGCCTCGATGGCCACCGGCTCACCCGTTCTGGGGTTTCGGCCAGGCCGAGGGGCTTTGGTGCGGATTTGAAAGTTGCCAAAACCCGAAATCTTCACGTCTGTTCCATTGACCAGGCTGTCGGTCACCAAATCAAAGAATGCATCGATCATGTCCTTGGATTCGCGCTTGTTCAGACCAATTTGCTCGAACAGCAGGTCGGCCAACTGGGCTTTGGTCAGGGCCGGGGTCTCCAGCGTCTCAACCGCCAACTCCATCAAGGGGGTGCTCATGTCAATCGCTCCCGTTCAAGCGCGCAAACGGGCGCCCACGCGCTCGGTCAAAGACGTCAGCACGGCAGCCATGGTCGACTCGATGGCCTCATCGGTCAAGGTGGCATCGTCTCGGTTCAAGACCAGGCGCACCGCCAAGCTTTTTTCGTTCTGGCCGTCGGCGACTTTGGGTCGGTAAACGTCGAACAAAGTCGCACTTTTGAGCCAAGCGCTGTCGATGTCACGGATGGCTTGCATGACGGCGTCGTGTGTCACCGACTCCTGCACCACGATGGCCAAATCGCGCTCGACCGCTTGGTGGCGACTCACGGGCTTGAACTCGGGCACTGGGCGCTGCAGCACCACGGCCCAATCGAGCTCGAACAGCACCGGGGCTTGGGCCAAGTCGTATTGCTGGCGCCAGCGTGGGTGCATCTCACCCAAGTGACCCATGCATTGACCGTCGAGCCAGACCGAGGCACAACGGCCGGGGTGCATGGCCGGATGTTCCGCCGCGCGGAACTCGGCCACACGTGGAGCCAACAAGGCCTGCACATCGCCCTTGACGTCAAAGAAGTCCACGCCGCGATCGCTCACGCCCCATTGCAAAGCGTCGGCCGAGCCTTGGCAAATACCGGCCACCCGCATGGGTTGCTCAAAACCCGCCACGCTGGTGTCCGAAGAGACCACGCTGCTGTTTTTGCTGAAGACGCGACCGACTTCGAACAATCGCACCCGAGCGGCTTTGCGGTCAAGGTTAAATTTCAACGCCGCCACCAAACTGCCCAGCAAGGACGAGCGCATCACGCTCATGTGGCTGGCAATCGGGTTGAGCAAACGGATCGGGTCGGCGTTGCCGGCCAACTCACGCTCCCAACGTTCTTCGACGAAGCTGAAGTTGATGGTTTCTTGGTAACCCAGGTGTGCCAAACGGTGGCGCACCGCGTACGGCGCGCGCTGCGCCTCGGGGCGCAAACGGGCGGTGATCGGGGCTTTGGGCGGCGTATCGGGCAGGTGGTCGTAACCCACCACACGCACCACCTCTTCGATCAGGTCCTCTTCGATTTGCAGGTCAAAGCGGTAGGCCGGTGG
>JBFZCK010000225.1:0-5597 GCA_041307965.1 Burkholderiales bacterium
AAACCGGCCATGTTGGGCGCGGCTTGGGCCAGTGCAATGGCTTGGGCGCGGTGGGCGTCGGTCAAGGCCTCGCCCGCGGGCAAGGCCAAGATGCAGCCGTTTTGGGCGCCGTGGGTGCGCAGGCGGCGCGTGAGGGCGCGTGTATCGAGGCCGGCAATGGCCACGGTGCCCTCGCGCTTGAGGTAAGCGTCCAGGGATTCTTGGCTGCGGAAATTGGACGCCAAGAGGGGCAGGTCTTTGATGATCAAGCCAGCTGCGTGGATGCGATCGGCCTCCACGTCTTCGCTGTTGGCGCCGGTGTTGCCAATGTGCGGGTACGTGAGGGTGACGATTTGTCGGCAGTAGCTGGGATCGGTGAGGATTTCTTGGTAGCCGGTCAACGAGGTGTTGAAGACGACTTCGCCTGTGGTGTGACCAGGGGCGCCGATGGAAATCCCGGTAAAGACCGTGCCGTCGGCGAGCGCGATAAGGGCTTTCGGGTGGACGGGCAGCACGGAAATCTCCAGAAAAAGGGACACAGCCAAGCCGGCCTTGACACCCGAGTCACGATCTTGCGGATGCCACGATCGTTGCCCAAGCGCCCGGGCCAACACCTAGGTGTGTGTGAGGGGCGGATAAACCTCGGAATTATAACTGGCTGGCCACCGCGCTCGCGTGCAGACAGATGGCCGCGGCCGCGGCGACGTTGAGCGACTCCTCGCCGCCGGGCTGCCCAATGCGCACCCAGCGCGAGGCCCGCTCGGCCAAGGCCGGACCCACGCCCTGACCCTCGTGGCCCATGACCCAAGCACAAGGCCAAGGCAGCTGGGTTTGGTGCAGCCAATCGCCTTGGTGTGAGCTGGTCAAGACGAGCGGCACTTGCAGGCCTTCCAGGTCTTCGACCGACAAAGACTCGATCAAACGCAAGCCAAAATGTGCCCCCATGCCCGCGCGCACCACCTTGGGTGACCACAAAGCGGCGGTGCCCCGCAAGGCCAGCACCTGGCGAAAACCAAAGGCCGCCGCACTGCGCAAGACCGAGCCCACATTGCCAGCGTCTTGCAAGCGGTCCAAGACCACCGTGGGCACATCGGGAAGTACCACTGGGGCCTCGGGCAAGGTCCACACAAAGCCGACACCGGCGGGCGACTCCAAACCGCTCACACTCGCCATCAGACGGTCGGGCACGGTGTGCACGACGGGCGCCGCACGGCGCAAGCGCTCATCGGCCTGCGGCCAATGCGACTCGCTGAACACCGCAACCGCCGGGGTCTGACCCCGATCGAGCAAGGCCCGGCAGAGGTGATCCCCCTCCAACCAGACCCGACCGATTTTTCGGTACGCCGTGCTGTCTTGGCTCAACAGGCGCAGCTGCTTGAGCAAGGGGTTGTCTTTGGAGGTGATGGGGTTCGGGGCGTTCATGACAGGCGCTCAAGGTTGTGGACGCACGGCCAACCAGGCTTGGGCGACGGGGGCAAAGGACTTGCGGTGCTCAGGCAAGGGCCCCAAGGTGTTCAAAGCCCTCAGGTGCGCCGCGGTGCCGTAGCCTTTGTGGCGGTCAAAACCATAGCCCGGGTGCTGCTCGTGCAAGGTCACCAGCAAACGGTCTCGGGTGACCTTGGCCAAGATGGACGCGGCCGAGATGGCGGGCACCAACGCATCACCACCCACCACCGCCTCGGCCAACACATCCAAGGGCGGCAACCGATTGCCATCGACCAGTACCTTGTTGGGTTTGAGACGCAAGCCCTGCACCGCACGTCGCATGGCCAACATCGTGGCCTGCAAGATGTTGAGTTCGTCGATTTCTGCGACCGAGGCTTGGGCGATGCTGCAGCACAGCGCATGGGCCATGATCTCGTCGTACAAGCGCTCGCGACGCAAGGCCGTGAGTTTTTTGGAATCCGCCAAACCCAAGATGGGTCTTTTATCGTTCAGGATGACGGCCGCGGCCACCACCGGGCCGGCCAACGGTCCACGCCCGGCCTCATCCACGCCCGCGACCAAACCGGGCACATCCCAGACCAAAGGCGCTTGCTCAGCGTGCAAGAACGGTTTGGATCGCATCGGTGGCCCGCTGCGCGGTGTCACAGGTCAAGGTGGTGTGCAAGTCGGTGAAACGCTGGGCCAAGGCTTGGGTGCGTTCGGGCGCATCCAACCAAGACAACACGGCTTGCGCCAAGGCCTGAGGCGTGGCCGCGTCTTGCAAGAACTCCGGCACCACAAAATCACCACACAAAATATTGGGCAAGCCGACCCAGGGCTGCAGTTGTTTGCGCCGCATGATCTGCCAGGACAAGCTGTTCATCTTGTAGGCAATCACCATCGGGCGCTTGAAGAGCGAGGCTTCCAAGGTCGCGGTGCCGCTGGCGATCAGCGTCACATCACAGGCCGCCAACACCGCGTGCGACTGCCCGTCCACGATGTGCAGCGCTTGCGGCCAACGCTCAAAGCCCGCTTGACGCGCCGCGGCCTCGATCGCAGGGCGCAAGCCGGGAATGGCGGGCACGGCAAATTTGAGTTCGGGTCGCTCGCGCAAGGCGCAGATCGCAGCCTCAAAAAATACGCGGGCCAGGTATTGAATTTCGGACACCCGCGAGCCCGGCAAGATCGCCACCACCGTGTCCTCTGGGGCAAAACCCAAACGCTGGCGGGCCGCAGCGCGGTCGGGCACCAGAGGAATGGTGTTGGCCAGGGGGTGGCCCACGTAGGTGCTGTCAATGCCGTGTTGGGCCAAGAGTTCGGGCTCAAACGGGAATATGCACAGCACGTGGTCCACACTGCGGCGGATGGTCTGCACACGCTCGGGACGCCAAGCCCAAATCGAAGGACAGACAAAGTGCACCGTCTTGATGCCTTGGGCTTTGAGGTCGGCTTCCAAGGCGAGGTTGAAATCGGGCGCATCCACACCGATGAACACATCGGGCCTGGGCCCACTCAACAGGCGGCGCTTGAGTTCACTGCGGATACCAACGATTTCTCGGTAGTGCCGCAGCACCTCCCAATAGCCCCGAACGGCCAGTTTCTGGCTCGGCCACCACGCGTCAAAACCTTGTTCGGCCATGCGCGGGCCACCAATACCTGCGGTTCGCAGCTCAGGCCAACGCTCAGCAAACCCTTGCAACAAAAGCCCGGCCAACAGGTCGCCCGAGGTCTCTCCGGCCACCAGCGCAAAAAAACGTGGATCCACGGTGCTTGCCGATGCTCAGCGCACGATGCCGCGCTGGCTGCTGGCCGATTGGTTCAAGAAAGCCAGCATCTGGTCCACATCCGCCGCCGATTCGGGGATGCGGGTTTTAAGGGCTTCAATGGCCTCGCACGATTGGGCCAAGGTCAGGCCATCGCGGTACAGGGCTTTGTGCATGGCTTTGACGGCCGAGATGCGCTCAGGACCAAAACCGCGGCGGCGCAAGCCTTCGAAGTTCATCGAGCGCGCACCTGCAGGTTGGCCTTGGCACATCACATAGGGCGGCAGATCCGCGAACAGCAAAGAGCACATGGCCGTCATGGCATGGGCCCCGATGCGCACGAACTGGTGCACCACCGTGAAACCACCCAAAATCACCCAATCGTCAACCTCGACGTGCCCAGCGAGTTGCGAGTTGTTGGCAAAAATCGTGTGGTTGCCCACCAGACAGTCGTGGGCCAAATGCACATAGGCCATGACCCAATTGTCGTGACCGATGCGGGTGATGGCGCCGCCCGTGGGTGAACCAATGTTGAAGGTGCAGAACTCTCGGATGGTGTTGCGGTCGCCGATGACGAGCTCACAAGGTTCACCCGCGTATTTTTTGTCTTGGGGAATGGCACCCAAAGAATTGAATTGAAAAATACGGTTGTCGCGCCCAATGGTGGTGTGCCCTTCGATGACACAGTGCGCACCGATGGTCGTGCCCGCGTCGACCCGAACGTGTGGGCCAATGACGGTGTAGGGACCGACCGAGACCGACGAATCGAGTTGGGCCTGCGGATCAACCAAGGCGGTGGGGTGAATCAAGGACACGGCGCGCTCCTTCCCATCAGGCAATGGTGCGCATGGTGCACATCAACTCGGCTTCACAAGCGATCTCGGTGCCGACGCGCGTGGTGCCTTTGAATTTGAAGATGCCGGCCTTCATGCGCTCAAGCGTGACGTCCATCACCAATTGATCGCCGGGCTCCACTGGGCGCTTGAAACGCGCACCATCGATACCCGCGAAGTAATAAATGGTTTTGTTGTCTGGTGTGACACCCAAGGTATCAAACGCCAACAGAGCCGCGACTTGTGCCATGGCTTCGAGCATCAGCACACCTGGCATGACCGGGCGGTGTGGGAAGTGGCCCACAAAAAACGGCTCGTTGATGGTGACGTTTTTGAGTGCCTTGATGGACTTGCCCTTCTCAACCTCCAGGACCCGATCGACGAGCAAAAACGGATAACGGTGGGGCAGTTGTTTGAGGATTTCGTGGATGTCCATCATGGTTCTGAAGGTGTTGATTGATTGGTAGGCAAAGACCGCTCCAAGGCGGCGAGGCGTTGACGCAAGCGGTTGAGCTGTTTGAGCGAGGCCGCATTTTTTTCCCAGCTCGCATTGTCGTCGATGGGAAAGATGCCACTGTAGTGACCGGGCTGGGTGATGGAGCGCGTGACCACCGAGGCGGCCGAGATGTTCACCCGATCGGCGAGTTGCAAATGGCCCAAGACCACCGCCCCACCACCGACCGTGCAGTGGGCCCCGATCGTGGCACTGCCAGCGACCCCCACACAACCGGCCATGGCCGTGTGAGCACCGATGCGCACGTTGTGCCCGATTTGAATCAGGTTGTCGAGTTTGACACCGTCCTCGATCACGGTGTCGTCGAGCGCGCCGCGGTCGATGCAGGTGTTCGCACCAATTTCCACGTCGTTGCCGATGCGCACCGCACCGAGCTGCTCAATCTTGATCCACTGTCCTTGGTGCGGCGCAAAACCAAAACCATCGGCACCGATCACCACGCCCGCGTGGACCACGCAGCGCTCGCCCAAGCGGCAGTCCTCACCGACCGTCACGTGCGGCGCCAAGCGGCTGTTCGCGCCAATGCGCACACGAGGGCCCACAACAGCGTGCGCTCCCAAGACCACGCCATCGCCCACCTCGGCACCGGCTTGCACCACCACAAAGGGGCCGATGTCCACGCCATGACCGATCTGAGCCGTGGGGTGGATGCTCGCACGGGTGTCGATGACCGGTGTCTGCGCTTGGCGCTGCTGCGCTCGCCACCACTGTGTGAGGTGCGCAAAATACAGATACGGATCGTCGGTGACGATGCACGAGCCGCGCTCAGCAGCGGCCAACTCCAAAGCCGGTGAAACGATCAGCGCCGCAGCTTGTGTGGTGGCGATGCGAGAAGCGTACCGCGCGTGAGACACAAACGACAAGGCTTGTGGATCCGCAGTCTCCAGCGGTGCCAAGCGCGCAACCTGCACTTGGCCGTCACCCACCAAGCGACCGCCCAAAGCGGCCACCAGCGAAGCCAGAGACACCATCACCACGCGCCCTGCCCGTTCATTTGCCAGCCATGCGCTTCATGACGGCGTCGGTGATGTCCAGACGGGGGTTGATATACGCAGCCTCTTGAACGATGAGGTCGTACTTTTC
>JBFZCK010000226.1:0-3332 GCA_041307965.1 Burkholderiales bacterium
TTTGTGCGCACCGCCTTGGAAGACACCGACCGCCGTGTGGGCGAAGGCAAGCCCGTGGTGGCGAGCTTTTTGTTGGCCTGTGTGTTGTGGTCCGACGTGCGCCAAGGCTGGGCCAAGCGCCTCAAGTCCCGCCCCAACCAACGCCCCATGCCGACGTCTCAAGCCTTGCAAGAAGCGGTGGACGAGGTGTTCGAGTCGCGCATCGGCGATGTGTCGGGCCGCGGCAAACTCGGTGCGGACATGCGCGACATCTGGATGATGCAGCTGCGCTTTGACAAACGCGTGGGCAACGGCCCGCACAGCTTGGTCGAGCAGCCGCGCTTTCGCGCCGGTTTTGACTTCATGCGTTTGCGCGCGAGCACGGGCGAGATCGACACGTCCTTGGCCGATTGGTGGGAAGACTTCCAGCACGCCAGCGACGACGAGCGTGACGAGATGATCGAAGCCCAACGCCGCCAGCCCAGCCCCAAAGGCGGTGCTCGACGTGCGCCGGCTGCCAAAACCCGCGACGATGAAGCGGATGACAGCACCGAGCCCAACGCGGACGAGCGTGCCGACGGCGAGGCCGATGCGCCCGCCAAAAAACGCCGCCGCCGTCGCCGCAAGCCCGGCGCGGGCGGTGACGCGCCAGCGGCTGCGGAATAAGCATGGGTCTGGCGCCAAGCCCCAACGCGACAGCGCGTGAGCCGGTCTTGGCCTATGTGGGTTTGGGCGCCAATTTGGGTGATGCGGGTGCCGCGCTGCACACGGCCTTGGGCCGCTTGGCGCAAGCCCCGGGTGTGTTGTCGTGCCGGTCCTCAGGCCTGTACTGCAGCGCCCCGGTGGACGCCACGGGGCCGGACTACCTGAATGCCGTGACTGAGTTGCGCACCACGCTCACCGCCATGGACGTGCTGGACTTGCTGCAGTCGCTGGAAAACCAAGCTGGGCGCGAACGCCCCTACCGCAACGCCCCGCGCACCCTGGATTTGGACTTGCTGCTTTTCGGCGATGCGCACATTGAAGCGCCCACCTTGGCGGTGCCGCACCCGCGCATGTGGGGCCGTGCGTTTGTGCTCTTGCCCTTGGCCGAGTTAGCACCCCAGCGGGTGTCGGAAGAGGCGTTGGCTGCGGTGCAAGACCAAGCCATCACGCGCTGTTGATTCAAGGTGCCAAGCGTTCCCGTGTCCACTGTCCGGCGTCGAGCCGGTAGCGCAAACGGTCGTGCAAGCGGCTTTTGCGGCCTTGCCAAAACTCCCACACCTCGGGCTTGAGGCGGTAGCCGCCCCAATGCGGTGGACGTGGGGGTTGCAGCATGAATTGCGCGGCGTATTTGGCGGCGTTGGCCACCAAGGTGCCACGGCCATCGATGACCTGACTTTGTGGGCTGGCCCAGGCGCCGATGCGGCTGTCGAGAGGACGGCTGTCAAAGTAGGCGTCGCTCTCGGCGTCGCTGACCTTCTCCACCACGCCTTCGATGCGAACCACGCGTTCGAGTTCGACCCAATGGAATTGCAGCGCAGCAAATGGGTTGCCCGCGAGTTCGCGGCCTTTGCGGCTGCCGTAGTTGGTGTACCAAACGACGCCGCGCTCATCAAAACCTTTGATGAGCACGATGCGGGTGCTGGGCCGCAGGTCTGAGCCCACGGTGGCCAACGTCATGGCGTTGGGTTCGGGCAGCTGGCCATCGATGGCTTGTTGCAACCACACGCCGAACTGCTGAAAAGGATCGGCGTGGGAGTCGGTTTCACCCAACTCCGCTTTTTCGTAGCTTTTGCGCAGGTCGGCGATGTTCATGCGTCGCGCTGGATGAGTTCGATTTTGTAACCGTCGGGGTCGGTCACGAAGGCGATCACCGTGGTGCCACCTTTGACCGGACCGGCCTCGCGCGTGACGTTGCCGCCGCGGGCTTTGATGGCCTCGCAAGCGGCGTAGGCATCGGGCACGCCCAATGCAATGTGGCCATACGCGGTGCCCATGTCGTACTCGCTGGTGTCCCAGTTGTGGGTCAACTCGATCTCGGCTTGGCCGGGGTTGCCCCCGTCAAAGCCAATGAACGCCAAGGAGTAACGGTAGTCGGGGTTCTCGCTGCGTCGCAGCAGCTGCATGCCCAAGACCTCGGTGTAGAAGGCGATGGAGCGATTCAAATCGCCCACGCGCAACATGGTGTGCAGCAGTCGCATGCGTGTCTCCTGGTGTCAGCGGATGCGACCGTAGTTGGTGCGCAGCGGATCGGCTGGGCCGCCTTTGGGGCCGCCGTTGGGCTTGCCACCACCGCCCTTGTTGCGGTTGCCCGAGCGCATGGCGTCGATGCTGGTGCGCAAGGGGTCGGGCTGGCCACCGGGGTTGCCGGTGCGTGGGCGCGGCTCGCGGATGCGCAAGCTGCCCAAGTGGGCGTTCGGGCCTGGCTGGCGCTCGGGGCGGTCGCCGCCTTCAAAGTGCTCAGCGCGTGGGGGACGGTCACCGCGATCGCCGCGGTCAGCTCGGTCGGCGCTGCGTTCGGGGCGTGGGCCGCCGTTGCCTTGTGGGCGCGGACCGTTGTGGTTGGGGCGAGGGCCGTTCGGGCGGCGCGTGTCGCGGCGCTCTTGGCCACCGCCGGCAAAGCCACCTTCACCGCCGGGCTGGGCGGCGCGTTCGGCGCGGCGGGGACGGTTTTGTCCGCGACCACCACCGCCGTTGCCGGCGTTGCCGCCGTCACTGGCTTTTTTCTCGCGCACGCGGGTGAGCATTTCGGTGCGAGCGGCCTTGGCCGCTGCGGCCATCACGTCGCGGCTTGGGGGCTTGCCCGCACCGCCCCAGATGGTTTGGCGACCCATGGCGATGGGCTCGGCTTTTTCGCCGGGCTCGGGCATGAACTCGTCAAAAATTTGCACCGGGATTTGTTGCTTGGTGAAGCGCTCGATGTCCATCATGAAGCCTTCTTCGTCCAGGCTCACGAGGTTGACGGCTTCACCGCTGTTGCCCGCGCGACCGGTGCGGCCGATGCGGTGCACGTAGTCTTCGCAGACGTTGGGGATCTCGTAGTTGACGACGTGCGGCAGCTCGTCGATGTCGATGCCGCGGGCGGCGATGTCGGTGGCCACCAGCGCCCGGATATCGCCGCTCTTGAAGCCGGCCAAGGCTTGCGTGCGCGCACCCTGGCTCTTGTTGCCGTGCAAGGCCATGGCTTGGATGCCGTTTTTGGTCAAAAACTCAGCGACGTTGTTGGCGCCGAATTTGGTGCGCGTGAACACCAAGACTTGGCTCCAGTTGTGCTGGTTGATGATGTGCACCAACAGCGCCTTTTTCTTGCCGCGACCCACGGGGTGGATCACCTGCGAGATGCGCTGCACCGTGGTGTTGCGCGGCGTGAC
>JBFZCK010000227.1:0-3090 GCA_041307965.1 Burkholderiales bacterium
ATGCCGTCCACGGCCAAGTGGTAGTGCACGTTAAAAGCGGGCACCCACAGGGTTTTCTCGACGAACTGCATGGCCGCACTGCCGATCTCGAAACCGCCGTACAAGGGCAAGGTCACGAGGAAAGCAGCCAAAGCACCGATCAGCGCCAACCAGCGCACCGGCTGCACATGCTGGTCACGGCCCAAGGCCAACAAGACCACACCGACCGCAATCGGTGTCCAAATCGCAAGGCTCAGCAAACCCATTTTTTATTCTCCTTATTTGGCGAGCCAGACGAAGTAAGTCATGAAGAGGAAGACGCCGATGATCATCATCAACGCGTAGTGGTAGAGGTAGCCGCTCTGGGCGCGACGCACCAGGGCCGAAACCGCACCGACCAACTTCCAGCTGGCATTGACCACGCCGCCTTCGATCACGCCACGGTCACCCCCCTTCCAGAACGCCACGCCCAAGGCGCGCGCACCGCGGGCCAAGACGTTTTCGTTGAACCAGTCGAGGTAGTACTTGTTTTCCATGACCACGATCAGCGGACGCAAAGCGCGCGCAATGGCCGCGGGCACCGCTGGGTTGATCAGGTACATGTACCAAGCCATCACCGCACCGGCCAAGGCCAGGTACAGGGGTGGTGTGTACAAGGCGTGCGAGACCATGGCCACGGGGCCGTGGAAGATCTTGGCGAACTCGGCCAGCGCGGGGTGAGCGGCGCTGTTGACCGTGATGGCGTCTTGCAAGAAGGTGCCAAAGAGCATGGGCTCGATGGTGAAGAAACCGATCAAGACCGAGGGGATGGCCAAGAGCACCAAAGGCACGGTCACGACCCAAGGGGTTTCGTGCGGCTTGCCGTCACCGTGGTGATCGTCGTGGCCATGGTGGTCATCGTGGTGCGCGTCGGGGTTCTGGTCGTAACGCTCTGAGCCGTGGAAGACCAAGAAGTACAAGCGGAACGAATAGAACGAAGTGACAAACACACCGGCCAAGACCGCGAAATAGGCAAAACCAGCACCGGGCAAGTTGCTGAAATGAACGGCTTCGATGATCGAGTCCTTGGAGTAAAAACCCGAGAAGAACGGCGTGCCGATCAGCGCCAAGGTGCCGATGAGCGAAGTGATCCAGGTGATGGGCATGTACTTGCGCACGCCACCCATCCAGCGGATGTCTTGGTTGTGGTGCAAGCCCATGATGACCGAGCCGGCGGCCAAGAACAGCAAGGCCTTGAAGAAGGCGTGTGTCATCAGGTGGAACACAGCGACCGAATAGGCCGATGCGCCCAAGGCCACGGTCATGTAACCGAGCTGGGACAAGGTGGAATAGGCCACCACGCGCTTGATGTCGTTTTGGATGATGCCCAAAAAGCCCATGAACAAGGCGGTGATCGCACCGATGACCATGATGAAGTTCAGCGCCACGTCGGACATCTCAAAGATGGGCGACATGCGGCTGACCATAAAAATGCCGGCCGTCACCATGGTGGCGGCGTGGATCAGGGCCGAGATGGGGGTGGGGCCTTCCATCGAATCGGGCAGCCAGACGTGCAGCGGGAACTGCGCCGACTTGCCCATGGCGCCGATGAACAAACAAATGGCGATCACCGTGACCAGCATCCAATCGGTGCCGGGCAAGGTCAGGGCTTCGATTTCGTTGACTTTGGCGAAGATCTCGGTGTAGTTCAAGCTGCCGGTGTAGGCCACGATCAGGCCAATGCCCAAAATGAAGCCGAAGTCGCCCACGCGGTTGACCAAGAAGGCTTTCATGTTGGCGAAGATGGCGGTGGGTTTGTTGAACCAAAAACCGATCAACAAATACGACACCAAGCCCACGGCTTCCCAGCCGAAGAAGAGTTGCAACAAGTTGTTGCTCATCACCAGCATCAACATGGAGAAGGTGAAGAGCGAGATGTAGGCGAAGAAGCGGTTGTAGCCCTTGTCTTCTTCCATGTAGCCGATGGTGTAGAGGTGCACCATGAGCGACACAAAGGTGACCACGCACATCATCATGGCGGTCAGCCCATCGACCATGAAGCCGATTTCCATCTTCAAGCCGCCCACGACCATCCACTCGTAAATGGTTTCGTTGAAGCGCGCGCCGTCCATCACCGCCATCAAGGTCATGACCGAGAGGATGAAGGACACCAACACGCCCAGAATGGTCAGGCTGTGCGTGGCGCGGCGGCCCAACACATTGCCACCGAAGGTGGTGCCCAAGATGCCGGCCAGCGTGGCGCCGACCAGCGGGGCCATGGGGACGGCCAGCAGGGTGCTTGCGGAAAGGGTGGAGCTCATGGTCTTGTTCGGGTCGTGATCGGTTCGATGGGAGGGCCTCAGCCCTTGAGGCTGTTGAGCGTCTCAACGCTGATGGAGGACTTGTTGCGGAACAAGAGCACCAAAATCGCCAAGCCAATCGCCGACTCGGCGGCGGCCACGGTCAGGATGAAGAACACGAACACTTGGCCGTGCATGTCACCCAAGAAATGCGAGAAGGCCACGAAGTTCATGTTCACGGCCAAGAGCATCAACTCGATGGCCATGAGCAAAACGATCAGGTTCTTGCGGTTGATGAAGATGCCCACCACCGAGAGGGCGAACAAAATCGCGCCCACCGACAAAAAGTGGCCCAGGGTCAAACTGCTGGCGATCATGCGGCGCCCTCCTCTTTGGCAGGTGCTGCGGGCGCAGCGGCTTGTGTGGCGTTCATGGACACCACACTCAGGCGGTCAGCGGCGCGCACACGCACCTGCTGCGACGCATCGATGGTCTTGGTGTCTTTGCGCTGGCGCAGGGTCAAGGCGATCGCCGCGACCATGGCCACGAGCAAAATCACCGCAGCAATTTCAACCGGGTACAGGTACTCGGTGTAGAGCAAGATGCCCAACTCACGGGTGTTGGAGTAGTCCACTGCGTTGATGCCGGCCAGTGGCAGGTCGGGGTTGGCCGACAGGCGCGGAAAACCGGCCCACAGCACCGCGATCAATTCAGCGGCGACCAAACCACCCAAGGCGGCGGCCAGTGGCAAATTGCGCCAAAAACCTTGGCGCATCGCGTCGATGTTGATGTCGAGCATCATCACCACGAACAAGAACAGCACCATCACCGC
>JBFZCK010000228.1:0-7994 GCA_041307965.1 Burkholderiales bacterium
TCGAGTCCGGCCCCGGGCACCACATACCCCAACACACAAAGCCCTTCGGGGCTTTTTGTGTTTTTAGCTGCGAATCACCATGAGCAAATCACCCAACAGTTTCGAGCGCACCATGGAATCGGCCATCTTTGCCAGCCGTTGGATCTTGGCGCCCTTCTTTGTGGGCCTGATCATCGGCATGTTGGTGCTGTTGGTGAAGTTCGGCAAAGAGCTGGTGTCCTTGCTGATGGGCGTGCTGGGCTTCTACGAGCACGACACCATCATCTCCATCCTGACCCTGGTCGATACCGCCTTGTTGGCCGTCTTGCTGCTCATCATCGTGTTCAGCGGTTACGAAAACTTTGTGTCCAAGCTCAACGTGGGTGACCACGAAGACCGTCCGGCTTGGATGGGCAAAGTGGGTTTCTCAGACCTAAAAATGAAGCTCATCAGCGCCATCGTGGCGATTTCGGCAGTGGAGTTGCTCAAAGCGTTCTTGGTCAGCAACACCATGACGGGCGAGCAAATCGGCTGGAAGATTGCGATCCACCTGACCTTTGTGGTCTCGGGTTTGTTGTTCGCGGCCTCCGATTGGATCAGCGACAACCGCAAGGGCTGAAGCCCTTATTTGTAGACCGCCCGCTGGTCAGAAAACGCACGCATGCGTTTTCTCCAAGCTTGGTAACTGCCCGGCTTGAGTTCTCGGCGCATGAGCGCTTTGACCTGATCGGGCACCAAGCCATGGACCTGTTCAATGGCTGAAAATTCCACGTGGTCGCTCAAAGCCAAGGCGATGACCTCACCCACACTGGCCGCGTCCAGCTCGGGCAACTTCATGCGACCGCTGGGGGCTCGGTGGAGTTGACTGGAACGTCTACAGCCTCAGGCGCAGAGGCCTGAAAACACATTTTTTCACCGTCCCACACTTGACCACACCAGCAGCGGCCATCGGCATCGATGATGCAAGTGCCGGTGCCGCAGCACCTGTTGTCGTCGGTCATCTCAGCTCCAAAGGAATTTCGGGTTCAGGCGGCCAGGCACCACTGGAACACCGAGTTGGCGATCTTGGGTGTGGCCGGTATTTTGCGCGGCTTGATTTGAATCGCTTGGGTCAACACCGCGGCATTGGCCGCAGGGGCCACCGAGCGAAACACATCGCTCAACACCAAGCCTTTCAAGTGCGCCACCACCACACCCTCTAAGCCCAACTCGTAGCGGGCAGCCACGGTGGCCGGGTCGCCCATTTTCTCCAGGTCATGGAGGGTTTTTTCAAAAACCGATGCGATGTCCCAGAGGCTGGTGTGGTCAAGGCTTTGAGCCATGGTGTAGCCGCCCCCTGGGCCGCGCGAAGAAGCGATGAGACGCCCCTGTTTGAGTTGTTTGAGGATGGTTTCCAAATGCGAGATGGACAGCTTCAAGCGCTCCGACAGGGACGCGCCCGTGACGGGTCCGGCATCTTGCATGTCGGCGATGGCCAAACACACCTCGATGGCGCTGATGGTTTTTTTGGAAATCATGGCTTGCGGCCTCCTTGAGTAGGATTTTTATACAAATACCCATCCAAAATCCACACAAACAAGCCAAAAAATCAATAATCCGCATAATACCTATTCAAAACCTATTCGAAAGACCCGGTATGAGCACCCACACCCAACACACCCCCATTTACCGCATTGGGGCGGTCTCCCGCAGCGCCGGGGTGCCAGTGTCGACCCTGCGCGTCTGGGAAACACGTCACAGGGCCTTCAGCCCGACCAAAACCCAAGGACAACAGCGCCTGTACAGCGAGCAAGATTTGGCCAAGGCGCGGCTGCTCAAACAACTCAGCCTTGAGGGACACAGCATCAGCGCCATTGCCTCATTGGACTTGGCGCACCTGCGCAGCTTGTGCCAGCCACCCAGCGCGCACAGCCCGCGTGCACCCGATCCTCAAGCCGCGCTCAACACGGCGGTGGTGGGCCTGGGCTTGGCCAACCGCATCGAGTCGATCACCATGGCCGCGGCCATGGGGTCTCACCGCTGCCACGTCACGGCGGTCTTCGATGACCTCAAGGCCGCCCTTCAAACCACATGGGAAACATCCACCCAAGTCTTGCTCATCAAAGTGAACTCTTTGCAAGACAGCGTGTTTGCCGACATACAAACGCTTGTGGCGAAACACGCTTTTGCCCAGACTGTGGTGCTCTACCACTTCGCCCCCGAGGGGGTCGTCCAAGCCATGCGCCGCGCAGGCTTGGTGCTGCGCCGCGACCCCATCGCCGATGCCGAATTGGCCGAGCTGCTGCAGTCGGTGTTGTTCTCGCCGATGGACGCTGTGCCCCAATGGGCCAGCGGCGCGGCGACCCAGCGCAAATATTCCGACCAGACCTTGCGCCGCGTGGCGGGCATTTCCACCGACGTGCTGTGCGAATGCCCCAAGCACGTGGCCGAACTGATCGCACAGCTCGCCAGCTTTGAGCAGTACAGCCAAGAGTGTTTGAACCAAAACGCCGAAGATGCCCAGCTGCACGCCTACCTGCGCGCCATCTCCGGCTCGGCCCGAGCCGTGTTTGAAAACGCGTTGGAACGCATCGCAGCCCACGAGGGCATTGACCTGAACGAGCCCAGAGCCTGAGACCGTGCTGGGCCTCAGCGCTGCGCCAAGGCTTTTTCCAGCGCGGATACCAAGGGACGGCTGTCGGGTGCGACCAAACTCTCAAAGTGCGCCAGTGGTTGGCCATCGCGACCAACCAAGTACTTGTTGAAGTTCCACGACGGTTGAGAACCGGTTCGCTTGGCGAGTTCGGCGAAGAGCGGGTGCGCTTGTCGTCCCCGCACGCGCGTGTCGGTGAACATGGGGAACTTCACGCCGTAGGTGTTGAAACACACGGCAGCGGTTTTTTTGGCGTCGGGGTCTTCTTGGCGAAAGTCGTTCGACGGAAAACCCAAGACGACCAAACCCTTCGATGCGTAGCGTGCGTTGAGCGCCTCCAAGCCCTCAAACTGACCGGTATAGCCACAGTAGCTCGCGGTGTTGACCACCAAGAGCACACGCCCGCTGTATTGGCACAGGCTTTGGAGTTTGCCGTCTTGCAAGCGGGCAAAACTGTGCTGCAACAAGGTCGGACAAGCGGTGTTGGCCGCACCCGTTTGAGCCCACGCTGGAAAAGCGCATGCGGAGCACGCCCACAACAAGGCGGATCGGCGGTTGAGCGGCGGCAATGGGTTCATGTCAGCATGATGCCGCGCGGGCCAACGCGTGACCTGACGTGGGGTTATTGCCCGGCCGGCAAGTCAGCCGCCAAACCCTGCACCACGGTAGGGTAGCGCCAAGCCAGCCGCCACTCGCGCACCACGCGCTCGCTGTTGACGCGGCGCGATTCGCTCATGAAGCTCAGCACCATCAAGGACAGCTGTTGCGGGGCCGAGGCCCGATCGATGCGCGGCGGGCGCGGCAAGCCGTAGTGGTCGGCGGCCCAGTCAAAGTAGTCGCCCATCTTGAGTTGGCTCTGATCGCACACATTGAAGTTGCGCTGCGGAGCGCCGAGGTACAGGCCTTTGAAGCAGGCCCGGGCCAGGTCGTCGGCGTGGATGTGGTTGGTGTAGACGTCGTCTTCTTCGCGCAGGACCGGCGTGCCGCGCAGCAAGCGCTCGCGCGGGGTACCGCTGGGCCGGTCGGGCGCGTAAATACCGGGGATGCGCAAGGCGTTGGTGCGCATGCCCATGGCGCGACCCCAAGCGTGCACCTGCGACTCGGCGTCCACGCGTCGCCAAGCGCGCGGGGTTTGTGGCTGCACGCCCGAAACCTCGCTCACCCAAGCCCCCTGCCGGTCACCATAGACGCCCGTGGTCGATCCGTAAACCAAATGCAGCGGAGCGGTGCGCCTTGCCAAGGTGCGCATGAGGGCGCGGGTGCGGGGGTCCAAGCGCCAATCGGCCAGGCCCTCGTTGGGCGGTGGGGCCAAGTGCACCACGCGGTGGGCCAAACCGGCCAATCGCCCCAAGCTCGCGGCTTGGTCCAAATTGCCCTGAAGTGGGGTGATGCCCAAGGCGCGCAGCTCGGACGCGCGGCTGGGCGTGGAGGTCAGGGCCAACAGGCGCACGCGGGGCTTGCCCGAGGCATCCGCCCACAGTCGGGCCACGCGCTGGCCCACGTCGCCACAGCCCACCAACAACACCCGCTCACGCCGAAAGCGCGAGGGCAATGCACCCATCATCTTGGTCGTCCTCGTGAATTTGAGACAATCGAACTTTGATTGTTTCGAGCCTTTGAGTATGACATTCCAGATCACCATCGAACCCAGCGGTCGCACCTTTGAAGCCCAAGACGGTGAGGTCTTGTTGGCCGCCGGCATCCGCCAAGGCATTGGCCTGCCCTACGGTTGCAAAGACGGCGCCTGTGGCTCGTGCAAATGCAAGCTCGTGAGCGGCCAAGTCAGCCACGGCCCACACCAAGCCAAGGCCTTGAGCCCCGAAGAAGAAGCCGCGGGCCATGTGCTGACCTGCTGCGCCACGGCTCAAACCGACGTGGTGCTGGAATCGCGCCAAGTCACGGCTGCGGGGGCTTTCCCGATCAAAAAAATGCCGGTGCGCGTGAGCCGCCTAGAGAAACTTTCCCCAGACGTGATGCTCGTGCAGCTGCAACTGCCCGCGACCGACACCTTCCGCTACCACGCAGGCCAATACGTCGACTTTTTGTTGCGCGACGGCGCGCGCCGCAGCTACTCCATGGCCAATGCACCGCACACCCAAGCCGAGTCGCCCAGCGTGCAGCTGCACATCCGCCACATGCCCGGCGGCCTGTTCACCGATGTGGTGTTCTCCACCCTCAAAGAAAAAGACATCTTGCGCGTCGAAGGGCCTTACGGCAGTTTTTATTTGCGTGAAGACAGCGACAAGCCCATCGTCCTTTTGGCTTCCGGCACAGGCTTTGCCCCGATCAAAGCCCTCATCGAGCACCTGCAACATCAGGGCATCACACGCCCCGTGAGCCTGTACTGGGGCGGCCGTCGCCCGGCCGACTTGTACCTGAACGACTGGGTGCTCGCGCAAGCCGCGAACATGCCGCAACTGACTTATGTGCCGGTGTTGTCCGACGCTTTGCCCGAAGACGGCTGGACCGGTCGCACGGGCTTTGTGCACCAAGCGGTCTTGCAAGACCTGCCCGATTTGTCCGGCCACGAGGTCTACGCCTGTGGCGCACCCATCGTGGTGGACTCTGCGCGTCGCGACTACGTGCAACTCGCGGGCTTGCCCGACGAGTCTTTCTTCGCCGACTCTTTCACCAGCGCGGCCGATCAGGCCTGATGCGCCGGCAAGCCGGGGTCACTCGGCCAGCAAGGCCTTGACGTCGTTGGCCAGCGACTGCGCACCGCTGGCGTAGCGGTGGTACAGGCGGATGCGGCCTTGGGGGTCGTACACGTAGCTGCCCGCTGAGTGATCCATGGTGTAGCTGGTGGGCGTGGGACCATCGACTTTTTTGTAATAGACCTTAAAAGATTTCGCCAAGTCGGGCAGTTCGTCGGGCTTGGCGTACAAGGCCAAGAAGCTCGGATCGAAGCTGGCCATGTATTCCTTCATGATGGCCGGCGTGTCTCGCTCAGGGTCGATGCTGATGAACAAGCCTTGCAAGCGACTGCCCTGCTCACCCAGCAACTGCTTGGCTTGCGCCAACTCAGTCAAAGAGCTCGGGCAAACGTCTGGGCATTGGGTGAAACCAAAAAACACCACCACGGCCTGTCCTTTGAAATCAGCCAAGGTGCGCGCTTGCCCGTTGTGATCGGTCAATGAAAAACCCTGCGCGTAATCGGCGCCGGTGATGTCAATGCCCGTGAACGCGGGCTTTTCGCTGCAAGCGCTCAAGGCCAAAGCCATGGCGAGCAAGCCAGCACCAGCGGCGCGGCGGGTGAATGTCGAACGGTTCATCACAATGTCCAAGGCAGGTAGTGGTCGATCAAGAGCGCAGCAAACAGCAACGACAAATGGATCAAAGAAAAACGAAAGGTTTTGCGCGCCAATTCATCCGAATAGTTGCGCCACAAGGCCCAAGCGTAGGCACAAAACCCCAAGCCTAAGATGACCGCGCTGATGAGGTAGAACCATCCGCTCATGCGCATCATGAAAGGCAGGAAGGTCGCGGCCATCAACACGAAGGTGTAGAGCAGGATTTGCAGCCGCGTGAACTCAGAGCCGTGCGTGACGGGCAGCATGGGCAAGCCCGACTTGCGGTAGTCCTCCACCCGGTAGAGCGCCAAAGCCCAAAAGTGCGGGGGCGTCCACAAGAAGATGATGAGGAACAGCACCAAGGCTTCGGGAGCGACATTGTTCGTCATGGCGGCCCAGCCCAACACCGGGGGCATGGCGCCCGATGCGCCACCGATCACGATGTTTTGTGGCGTCAGGGGTTTGAGGATGACGGTGTAGATGATGGCGTAGCCGACAAAGGTCGCGAAGGTCAGCCACATCGTCAAGGGGTTGACCCACACGTACAAAATCCAGGAGCCCAAGGCACACAAGCCTGCGGAAAAACTCAGGGTTTGCCAGTTGGTGAGCTCGCCCTTGGCCGTTGGCCGCCACGAGGTGCGCTTCATGCGCGCGTCGATGTGTTGTTCGACCACGCAGTTAAAAGCGGCGGCGGCGCCCGAGACCAGCCAAATACCGAAACAGGCGACCGTGGCCAACTGAACCTCGGCCCACGTGGGCACACCGGGCACACTCAACACCATGCCGATCAAGGCACAGAAAACGATGAGCTGGATCACGCGGGGTTTGGTCAGCGCATTGAATTGGCGCCAAGTGGAGCCCAAGGCGTTCAGGGAAGGCGCGGAGGAAGTCATGTGAGTCAATCGGTGAGGTTCAGCGGCTCGAGAGCGAGGCGAATGTGGCGGGACGCACCAGGCCTTGTGCCCAAGCACCGGCCAAGACGATGACCAAGCCAGCCGCCCCCGCGGTGTGGGCCACGGCGGCGATCAAGGGCCAGTCGAGCACCACGTTGGTCAGGCCACTGAGGAACTGCCACAGGGTCAAACCAAGCAAGGACAGCGCCAAACGTCGGTGACCTTGGCGGTGCGCGGCCCAGGCGAACACCCACACAGCCAAGATCACCACATAAGCGCTGATGCGGTGGGCGTAATGAATGGCGGTGAGGGCTGCAAAGGGAATGGCATCGCCTTGGTGATCCACACCGAGCTCACGCCACAAGGTGAAGCCGCGTGCCCAGTCCATGGCGGGCCACCACTGGCCTTGGCAGGTGGGGAAATCCGAACAGGCCAAGACGGCGTAATTGGTGCTAACCCACCCCCCGAGCGCGATTTGCAACAGCGTCAAGGCCATGACCACCCACAATCCACGGCGCAAGCTGGGACGCCAAGGTTCACTGCGGTGGTCAAAGGGGTCGACACCATAGGCCGTGGCTTGGATGCGCAAGAGCGCCAACAAACCCAAACCGCCCAAGAGGTGCAAGGTGACGATGGCGGGGAACAGCTTCATGGTCACCGTCCAGGCCCCAAACGCGCCTTGCAAACACACCCACAGCAGCGTCACCCAAGCCCAAGCGGGCGAGACGGGCAACTCGCGCCGGTAGCGCCACCCCATGAAGGCCAAGGCCAAGATCAAGGCGCCCACGGCTGAGGCGAAGTAGCGGTGGATCATTTCGATCCAAGCTTTGGACCAGGTCACCGGCCCAGTGGGCATGGCGCTTTGAGCGGCCGTGATGTGTTCGCTCGCCCCCAAGGGTGTGGCGCTGCCGTAACACCCAGGCCAATCGGGGCAACCCAAACCCGAGTCGGTCAAACGGGTGAACGCGCCAAACAAAACCAAGTCGAAGGTCAGGAACAAGGTGATGAGGGTCAAGGTGCGCAAACGCGTGGCTGGGGCTGCGTGGCGTTGGCGCCAAGTCACCCACACCAAAGGCCCCAAGGCCAACACCGCACCCAAGAGCAAGAGCTGCAAGATGGGTGAGAGGTTGTAGAGCGCCACGGCGTCGTTCACTGCGCGCCCCCGTTGACCACGGCGGGCAAGCGACCGGCTTTGTCCCA
>JBFZCK010000229.1:0-3039 GCA_041307965.1 Burkholderiales bacterium
TCGGGCACCAGTGTGTACCAGCCCAGGGGTTGTACGGCAGCCAAGGTGCTGCTCTCGTGCGCCAAATCGGGCAGCAGGCCCACGGCGCGCAGCAACAGCAGTTCAAAGGCGCGCAAGATGAGTTGCTGCGCATCGCCGCGCTCGGCCAGCAACTGCACCGCCAGCCGGTAGTGGCCAAACAGGGCCGGGTATGCGTCGTCGCGTGCCAGCAGGCACATCAGCAACTCGTTGAGGTAACTGCCCGACAACAGGGCGTCGCCGGTGGGCATGACGTGTCCGCCCTGCCACTGGGCCGACTTGAGGGTGCGCACCTCGTCTTCACCGCCCCAGCCCAGCAGCAGCGGCTGCAAGGGCAGCAGCACCGGGCGAAACTGCGAGGTGGGCCGCTTCACGCCTTTGGCCACCAGCGCAATGCGGCCATGGTGTTGGGTGAAGACCTCCAGAATCAGGCTCGACTCGCTCCAGTCGTAGCGGTGCAGAACAAACGCGGGCTCGTCAGAAAACCGGCGCGTGGCCATCACTCGTAGCCAAAAGAGCGCACACGCGCATCGTCGTCGGCCCAGCCCGAGCGCACCTTGACCCACAGCTCCAAGAACACCTTGCAGTCCCAGAGCTTTTCCAGCTCTTGGCGGGCTTCGGTACCGATGCGCTTGAGCTTTTCACCCTTGTCGCCAATGACCATGCCTTTGTGGCCTTCGCGCTCGACCACGATGGTGGCGGCGATGCGCTTCATGCGGCCCTCTTCCTCGAACTTGTCGATGACCACCGTGGAGGTATAGGGCAACTCATCACCCGTCAGGCGAAAGAGTTTTTCGCGCACCATCTCGCTGGCCATGAAACGCTCGCTGCGGTCGGTCAGGTCGTCGGGCGCAGCCATCCAAGGCTGCTCGGGCAGGTATTTCTCGAAAATCGCGAACAGGCGCTGGATGTCTTTGCTGTTCTTGGCCGACATGGGCACAAACTCGGCAAAGGGGTGGCGCTCTTGCATGCTTTGCAACCAAGGCGCGAGTTCACCGCGGCGGTGCACCAGATCAAATTTGTTGGCCAGCAAAATGGCCGGCACATTGGCGGGCAGCAAGGAGAGCACTTTCGCATCGGCCGAATTGAACTGGCCCGCTTCCACCACAAACACGATCAGGTCCACGTCGTTGACCGCGCCGAGCACGGTTTTGTTCAAGGCGCGGTTGAGGGCGTTGCCGTGGCGGGTTTGAAAGCCGGGCGTGTCCACGAACACAAACTGGCTGGCGCCTTCGGTGCGAAAGCCGGTGATGCGGTGGCGCGTGGTTTGCGCTTTGCTGGAAGTGATGCTGATTTTTTGCCCGACCAAGGCGTTGAGCAGCGTCGACTTGCCGACGTTGGGTTTGCCCACGATGGCGACATAACCACAACGCTGAGGGCCCGCCACTTCGGCCACCTCGGTGGCCGTGGCGCGCACGCCACCCAAGGCTTGGGCCAGCATGGCGTCGAGGTCGTTTTTGGGGGGCTTGGGGGTCGGTTTGTTCATGTCTTTAGGAGGTGTTCGAGCATCGCCGCCGCAGCGGCCTGCTCGGCGGCGCGGCGCGAAGCACCAATGCCCCGCTCGCAATGGCCAGTTTCGTTGATCAAACATTCGACATCGAAAGTCTGGCGGTGGGCTTCGCCTTGGGTACCGACGACGCGGTACTGAGGCAATTTCATCTTGCGCCCTTGCAACCATTCTTGCAAGGCGGTTTTGGGGTCTTTGCCCATGGCGCTCATTTGCGCGTTGAGCTCCAAACCACTGTAGAGGCGGCGCACCAAGGCACTGGCGGCTTCAAAGCCGGCGTCAAGATACACCGCGCCGATGATGGCTTCCAAGGCGTCGGCCAGGATCGAAGGGCGCTTGTGACCGCCCGAGCGCTTTTCACCGTCACCCAGTTTGAGCACTTGAGGCAGGCCCATGCGCGTGGCGATGTCGAACAGGGTTTCTTGCTTGACCAAGTTGGCGCGCACGCGGGACAAATCGCCCTCGGGCAGGTCGGTGAGCGACTCGAACAACAGGGCCGATACGGCCAAGCTCAGCACCGAGTCACCCAAAAATTCTAGGCGCTCGTAGTGGTCGCTGGAGAAGCTGCGGTGGGTGATGGCGCGTTCCAACAAACGCGGTTGCTCAAACCGGTGCTGCAAGCGGTCTTGCAGGGCCAACAACTCCAAGCTCAAGCCCATGAGACCCCCTGTGGCGACACGTTCATTCAAACCCGCCGATGCGACCGAGGTCGCCAAAGTTCATCCACACAAAGAAGGCCTTGCCCACGATGTGGCTCTCGGGCACAAAGCCCCAGTAGCGCGAATCCAGCGAGTTGTCGCGGTTGTCGCCCATCATGAAGTAGTGGCCTGCAGGCACCTTGCACACCACGCCTTCGGCGCTGTAATGGCAGGCCTCGCGGCCCTCGAACTCACTGGCGCCCCCCACAAAGGCGGGTCGGGTGTCGTCGGTGAGCACGTTGTATTGGCGATCGGCCAAGGTCTCGCGCCACTGCTGGCTGTAGCGCAGCGTGTCGGCGTCGAAAAACTCAGGCTGGGGCTGGGTGTCGATGGCTTGGCCGTTGACGGTCAAACGTTTGTTGATGTAGGCCACTTCGTCACCAGGCACCCCCACCACTCGCTTGATGTAGTCGAGTGTGGGCTGGGGTGGGTAACGGAAGACCATCACGTCGCCACGCTTCGGTTCGTGGTTGTTGATGATTTTGGTGTTGACCACTGGCAAGCGCACACCGTAGTGGAATTTGTTGACCAAGATCAGGTCGCCCACGCGCAAGGTCGGAATCATGGAGCCCGAAGGGATCTTGAAAGGCTCGAACAAGAACGAGCGCAAGACGAACACCGCCAAGATGACGGGGAACAAGCCCGCGGTCCAGTCCAGCCACCACGGCTGCTGCAACAGGGCTTGTCGTGTGGCAGCGCTGGTGTCGGTGTCGACTTGGGTGATGCCTTGGCGGGCCAACTCAGCCAAGCGCTGGGTTTGAGCGGCGTCGGCACGGTCGGCGGCGCGGCGGCGCTCGGGCAGGAAATACAGTTTCT
>JBFZCK010000230.1:0-3347 GCA_041307965.1 Burkholderiales bacterium
AAGACGCACCACACCTGGCGACAGGCCTTGAGGGCGTGGTGCAGGGCGGTGTTGTCTTCCCAGCGCAAATCGCGTCGGAACCACATCAGGCCTTTGTCGTAGGTGTTCATGGGGCGGCTTAAAATCGGTGAATGTCCGCTGATTTTGCCCCCATCAACCTGACCAATCATTTCTTGATTGCGATGCCCAGTCTCAGCGACGCGTTATTTGGCCGCAGCGTGGTTTTTATGTGCGAGCACAGCGAGCGCGGGGCCTTGGGTTTGGTGATCAACAAACCCAGCGACATTCGACTGCCCCGCTTGTTCGAAAAAATCGACCTGCCCATGGGCCGTGCCGATTTGCGCGACACCCCAGTTTTCCAAGGCGGTCCCATTCAAACCGAACGCGGCTTTGTCTTGCACGACGCCATTGACAGCGCCGAGGGCGAATCGATTTACGCCTCCACCTTGGCCATTCCCGGCGGTTTGGAGATGACCACCTCCAAAGACGTGCTCGAAGCCATGGCCTCGGGCGCGGGCCCACGCCGGGTGCTGGTGACTTTGGGCTACGCCTCTTGGGCGCAGGGCCAGCTCGAGTCGGAGATCACCGAAAACAGCTGGCTCACCGTGGCCGCCGACCCGGCTTTGATTTTTGACACGCCCGTGCATGAGCGCTACGAACGCGCCATGGCCTTGTTGGGTTTACAGCCCTGGATGCTTGCTCCCGATGCCGGTCATGCCTGAGGCCGCGCCCGTGTTGCCCCCGAATTGCCAGCAGCTGCTGGCCTTTGACTTTGGCACCAAACGCACCGGCGTGGCCAGTGGCAACCTGATCACCCGCAGCGCCACGCCACAGCCCACCATCGCCGCCGAGGGCGATGCCCGCTTTGTGCAAATCGCCCAACGCATCCGCGAGTGGACGCCGCAGGCCTTGGTCGTGGGCGTGCCTTTCCACCCCGATGGCGCCCCGCACGAGAACACCGTGCGCGCCCAAAAATTCGCGCGCCAATTGCGCGGGCGTTTTGGTTTGCCCGTATTCGAGGTCGACGAACGCTACAGCACCACCGAGGCCTTGGCCAGTGGGGCCAAAGACGCCGACGCCGCCTCGGCGTGCATCATCTTGGAACAGTTTTTGAGGAGTTTGCCGTGAGCCAGTCGCCGTTGTCATCTGCCCAGGCCTTGCAGGCCGAGGGGCTGTACCTGAAATTGCTCGACGGTGTGCGCACCTTGGTGGCCGACAGCGCAGGCCCCGTGGTGCTCGCTGGCATCCCCTCGGGCGGTGCTTGGTTGGCCGAGCGTTTGCAACGCGACTTGGGCCTGAGCGGCGCGCCCGGCGTGGTGTCCTCCAGCATGCACCGAGACGACTTTGCCCAACGCGGCCTGTCCATCAGCGCCCAAACCACTTTGCCCTTTGAGATCAACGGCGCGCACGTGCTGCTCATCGACGACGTGCTCTACACCGGGCGAACCTTGCGCGCGGTCATCAACGAGTTGTTTGACCATGGCCGCCCGGCGAGCGTGCGCTTGGCGGTGTTGGTGGACCGCGGCGGTCGCGAGCTGCCGATCGAGGCGCAGTTCGTGGCCGCGCGGGTGCAGATGGGCACCGATGAATCCTTGTCCTTGGCCCGCGACGCGGCGGGTCACTTGAGCTTTGTTGTGGAGCGAGCCACCTGATGTACAAACGAAACCCCCAACTCAACAAAAACGGCGAGCTGATTCACCTGCTCTCCACCGAGGGCCTGTCCAAGGACATCCTCACGCACATCCTGGACACCGCCTCGAGCTTTGTCAGTGTGAGCGACCGCGAGGTCAAGAAGGTCCCGTTGTTGCGCGGCAAAAGCGTGTTCAACCTGTTTTTCGAAAACAGCACCCGTACCCGCACCACCTTTGACATCGCGGCCACGCGTTTGTCGGCCGATGTCTACACGCTCGACATCGCGCGCTCCTCGGCCAGCAAGGGCGAGTCGCTGCTCGACACCATCGCCAACCTCAGCGCCATGGCGGCCGATATTTTTGTGGTGCGCCACAGCGAATCCGGTGCACCGTACTTGATCGCGCAACACGTGGCACCGCACGTGCACGTCATCAACGCCGGCGACGGGCGCCATGCGCACCCCACGCAGGGTTTGCTCGACATGTACACCATCCGCCACTTCAAAAAGGACTTCACCCAGTTGTCCGTGGCCATCGTGGGCGATGTCTTGCACTCCCGCGTGGCGCGCTCCGACATCCACGCTTTGACCACCTTGGGTTGCCCCGATGTGCGTGTGGTCGGCCCGCGCACCTTGGTGCCCTCGGACATGTCGCACATGGGTGTGCGGGTGTGCCATTCGCTGGAAGAGGGCATCAAAGACTGCGATGTGGTCATCACCCTGCGCCTGCAAAACGAGCGCATGAACGGGGCTTTGTTGCCGTCGAGCCAAGAGTTTTACAAGAGCTTTGGCCTCACGCCCGAGCGTTTGCGTTGGGCCAAGCCCGACGCCATCGTCATGCACCCCGGTCCGATCAACCGCGGGGTGGAAATCGACTCGGCCGTGGCCGATGGGCCGCAAAGTGTGATCTTGCCGCAGGTGACGTTTGGCATTGCGGTGCGCATGGCGGTGATGGGGATTGTGGCGGGGAACGAAGCATGAAAATCTTGATTCAAAACGGCCGGGTCGTGGACCCCGCCAGCGGACGCGACGAGCGCGCCGACGTGGCCATCGCGGCCGGACGCATCATCGCCATCGGCGCGGTCGCCAGCGACTTCTCCCCCAACCGCACCATCGACGCCAGTGGCTGCATCGTGGCCCCTGGCTTGGTGGACTTGTCGGTGCGCTTGCGCGAGCCGGGCCAAGAACACGCCGCCATGCTCGAGAGCGAAATGGCCGCGGCCGTGGCCGGTGGGGTGACCAGTCTGGTCTGCCCGCCCGACACCGACCCGGTGCTCGACGAGCCCGGCTTGGTCGACATGCTCAAGTTCCGCGCCGAGAAACTGCACCTGGCGCGGGTGTTCCCCCTGGGCGCTTTGACGCGCGGCTTGAAGGGCGATGTGCTGACCAACATGGCCGAACTCACCGAGTCGGGCTGTGTGGGGTTTGGCCAGGCCGAGGTGCCCATCGTCAACACGCAGGTGTTACAGCGCGCGCTGCAGTACGCCGCCACCTTCGGCTACACCGTGTGGTTGCGCCCAACGGACGCTTGGTTGGGCAAGGGCGTGGCCGCCAGTGGGCCTTTGGCCACGCGCATGGGTTTGTCGGGTGTGCCCGCCGCGGCCGAAACGATCGCCTTGCACACCTTGTTTGAACTCATGCGCGCCGTGGTCGGCAAGGGCACGGCCGCGCGGGTGCACATCTGCCGCATCAGCAGCGCCGCCGGTTTGGCCTTGGT
>JBFZCK010000231.1:0-2638 GCA_041307965.1 Burkholderiales bacterium
ATGTACATGGGGTGGGGTTGGCGGAGACTGTGAGATTCGAACTCACGGACCCTTTCGAGTCGGCAGTTTTCAAGACTGCTGGTTTAAACCGCTCACCCAAGTCTCCGGTGCGGGTTGCAACAAGAAGTATTCTAGCGGGTATGAACACACCCACAGATCCTCGGGACCTTCTGCGCCACTTGTACGACGTTGCGGTGCGACGCGCTTTGCCCGCGCACACCTTGGCCGCCCATTTGCCCGCGCCGCCCAAGGGCCGCACCGTGGTCATCGGTGCCGGTAAGGCCGGGGGTGCCATGGCGCAAGCGGTGGAGGCGGCTTGGCCGGCGGACCGGCCCTTGTCGGGTTTGGTGGTCACGCGTTATGGCCACACGCCGCCGCGCCCAGCGGGTTTGCCCGAGCGCATCGAGGTGGTCGAGGCCGCCCACCCGGTGCCCGACTTGGCCGGTCAGGCCGCGGCCGAGCGCATCATGGCCTTGGTGCAGGGCCTGAGCGCCGACGATTTGGTGCTGTGCCTGATATCGGGCGGCGGATCGGCCTTGCTCACCGCCCCAGCCGAGGGCTTGAGCCTCGCCGACAAGCAGCAGGTGAACCAACAGCTGCTGGCGCGCGGCGCCAATATCTTGGAGATGAACACGCTGCGCAAACACCTCTCGCGCATCAAGGGTGGGCGCTTGGCTGCGGCCTGTGCCCCTGCTCGGGTGCTCACGCTGACCATCAGCGACGTGCCCGGTGACGACGTGAGCGTGATCGCCAGTGGCCCGACCGTGCCCGACGCCAGCACCTGTGCTCAGGCGTGGGACATCGTGCAGCGCTACCGCATCGACCTGCCCGAACCGTTGCGCCAGGCCTTGATGAGCGGCGCGCTCGAAACGCCCAAGCCGGGCGATGCTTGCTTTACAGGCCACGAAGTGCGCCTGATCGCCACACCACAAGACAGTTTGGTGGCTGCGGCCGAAGCCGCGCGCGCCATGGGTTTGAACGCCTATGTGTTGAGCGACGAGATCGAAGGCGAGTCGCGCGTGGTCGGCCAGGTGCACGCTGCGCTCGCGCGCTCCACTGCCATGGGTCGCAGCGCTTTCACCGCGCCGTGTGTGATTTTGAGCGGCGGCGAAACCACCGTGACCTTGCAGCCGCGAACCGATGGCCAAGCCAAAGGGCGTGGCGGTCGGGCCGGGGAGTTTTGCATGGGCTTGGCGCAAGGCTTGGCAGGGCATGAGCGCATCTGGGCTTTGGCGGCCGACACCGATGGCATCGATGGTGTGGAAGACAACGCCGGCGCCATCGTCACCCCCGAGACCTTGGCGCGCGCAGCCGCCTTGGGCATCAAACTCAACGACCACTTGGCCCGCAACGACGCGGTCGCGTTTTTTGAGCCCTTGGGTGACCTGGTCGTCACCGGGCCCACCCACACCAACGTGAACGACTTTCGGGCGGTGTTGGTCTTGTGATGCAAGGGCTGGCGCTTCAGCTCAACAAAGCCCCCGCGTCTTCGTACCAATACATCAGCGCGTCGTCGTAGCTTTCCCACACGCAGCCGTTGCAGCCGCGCCCGCAGCACGAGGTGGGTTCGGGCGGCGGCTCGCGAAAGTCGTGGCCCGCGGCTTGCAGCCGGGCTTGAAACTGCGCAATGCCCCGGCGCACGGACTCGCGCTGGGCTTGATGGGGGTCGATGATGGGGTGATCGTGCTCGCCGGTCATGCCCAATTGTCGGTCACAGGCTGGCCTTGGATCAGGGTGTGTTCAATCAAGCGGTCGTCGCCCAAGACGATCATGGCGAAGAGCCATTCGGCCAAGGTGTGGGCTTGCCCCGTGCGACGCGCCAGCAACGGTGTGGCCGCAGGGTTGAGCACCACGAAGTCGGCTTCGCAACCGGGCAAGAGGTTGCCCACCGTGCCCGCCAGGCCCAAGGCTTGTGCTGCGCCCGCGGTGTGTTGCCACCACAGCTGTTCGGGCGCCAGGCTCATGCCCGGGCGTTGGCCTTGCGCGGTGCTCAGGCTTTGCCGCGCCACGGTGTAGGCCGCGTGCATGGTGTGAAAGGGGCTGAAGCTGGTGCCGCCACCCACATCGCTGGCCAAGCCGTAACGCAAGCCGGCCGCATCGGACGCGGCGTAGTCGAACAAGCCGCTGCCCAAAAACAGGTTGCTGGTGGGGCTGACGGCGGCGGTCGCGCCCACTTCGGCCATGCGGCGGCGGTCGGCTTCGTCCAAATAGATGCAGTGCGCGTAGACCGAACGGTTTCTCAACAACCCCGCGCGGTCGTACACGTCCAGATAACTGCGGGCCTCGGGGAACAGTTCGCTCACCCAACGGATTTCATCGAGGTTTTCGGCCACGTGCGACTGGATCCACACATCGGAGAACTGCTGCGCGATCTCCCCCGCGCCGTGCAGTTGTTCGGGCGTGCTGGTGGGCGCGAAGCGCGGTGTGATCGCGTAGCCCAGCCGGTCCACGCCGTGCCAGCGGCGGATCAGCTCCTCGGTCTGGCGCAGGCTGAGCTGCGTGTCGGTGTCGCGCAGACCGTCGGGGCTGTGGCGGTCTTGCAGCACCTTGCCGGTGATCATGCGCAGGCGGCGGGCTTGCGCCTCGGCCATGAACGCGTCCACCGACTCGGGGTGGGCGGTGGCAAAACACAGCGCGG
>JBFZCK010000232.1:0-3620 GCA_041307965.1 Burkholderiales bacterium
ACGAAGCCGGCAAGGTCTATGTCTTGCCCAAGCACCTCGATGAGAAAGTGGCCCGCCTGCACCTGAAGAAAGTCGGCGCTCAGCTGACCGAACTCACGGACGAGCAAGCCGCTTACATCGGCGTGTCGAAAAACGGCCCCTATAAAGCCAACACCTACCGGTATTAAGTTCCCCCTGAGCCGCCTTCGGCGTCACCCCCCCCAGGGGGCGCGGCACCTGCGGACCGGCGAAGCCGGATCTGCGGTGCCTTGTTTCGAAGTGCGGGCAAACATCTATGCGCGCAGATCAATTGTTGGTAGAGCGTGGGCTGGCGACCACCAAGTCACAGGCCCAGCGCTTTATTGCGGCTGGCGTGCGTTGGCGTTTGCACGGCGGCGCTTGGCAGACGGTGAGCAAGAACGGCGAAGAGCTGCGTGAGACCGCGGAGCTGGAAGTCCTCAACACCGACGAGTCGCGTTTTGTGTCGCGCGGCGGGCTCAAGCTCGAAGGCGCTTTGGCGCGTTGTGGTTTGAACGTGGGCGGCTGGCGCTGTCTCGACGTGGGTCAAAGCACGGGTGGTTTCACCGATGCCTTGCTGCAAGCCGGGGCGGCGCAGGTGGTGGGTGTGGACGTGGGCCAAGGCCAGTTGCACCCCCGTTTGCGCAGCGACCCGCGGGTGGTGTGTGTTGAAAAATGCAACGCCCGTGAGCTGACGGCGGTGTCTTTGGCGCAAGCCAGCGGCCATGCGGCTGAGCCGTTTGATCTGATCGTGGGCGATCTGTCTTTCATCTCACAGACCTTGGTCTGGCCGGCCATCGTGCCGCTGCTCAAACCGGGCGGCTCAATGTTGATGTTGGTCAAGCCGCAATTCGAGTTGCAACCCGAGCACATCGGCAAAGGCGGTTTGGTCAAAGACGCCAGCAGCTACGCGCTGGTGCAACAACGCATGACGCAAGCCTGTGCCGACAACGGCCTGAAGCTGCGCGATTATTTTGAAAGTCCCATCACCGGTGGTGATGGCAATCGGGAGTTTTTTGTATGGGCTTGCCCGTAAGTTTTGAATTTTTCCCGCCGAAGACGCCCGAGGGTGCTGAGAAGCTGCGCGCCGTGCGCCAAGCACTCTATGCACAAAAGCCCGAGTTTTGTTCGGTCACCTACGGCGCCGGAGGCTCGACCCAGCAAGGCACGTTTGACACCGTCGGCGAGATCTTGGCCGAGGGCGTGAGCGCGGCCTCGCACTTTTCGTGCATCGGCGCGACCAAGGCCAGCGTGCGCGAGCAGCTCGCCACCTTGAAGGCCATGGGCGTCCAACGTTTGGTGGCTTTGCGCGGCGATTTGCCCAGCGGCTATGGCGCGGGTGGCGAGTTCCATTACGCCAGCGACTTGGTCGCCTTCATCCGTGCCGAGACCGGCGACGACTTCCACATCGAAGTGGCCGCCTACCCCGAGGTCCACCCACAAGCCAAATCGCCCGAGGCCGATTTGCAAGCCTATGTGGCCAAGGTCCAAGCCGGTGCCGACTCGGCCATCACCCAGTACTTCTACAACACCGACGCGTATTTCCGCTTTGTGGACGACGCGCACCGCTTGGGTGCGGACATCCCGGTGGTGCCCGGCATCATGCCCATCACCAGCTCATCGCAGTTGCTGCGATTTTCGGATGCGTGTGGGGCTGAGATCCCGCGTTGGATCCGCTTGCGTTTGCAAGCCTACGGCGACGATGTGGAATCCATCAAAGCCTTCGGTTTGGACGTGGTCACCGATTTGTGTGACCAGCTGGTCACCGCCGGTGTGCCAGCGCTGCACTTTTATTCGATGAACCAAAGTGCACCGAGCCTGAGCGTACTCGAGGGCTTGGCGCAACGCTGAGCCCGAGTGGGGCGTTCAGCCGCCGTGGCTGACGTCCCAGCTGGCGCCGGTGGGTTCGCGCAAGGCGGCCATCACCACTGGCAGGCTCTCACGCAAGGCCGCAGCCAAGGTGAAGGGCGGGTTGATGATGTGCATACCACTGGCGCGCAGCTGCGTGGCGCGTGGGTTGGTCGGGCCACTGCCGGGCTTGACGCCCACGTTGAGCTCGACTTGGACCCATGGCCGGCCCGCGGTGTTGCTCATGGTCTTGAGCTTGCGCGCCAAGCTGTGTGCTTCGGGGCGGGCGATCACCGGGTACCAAATGGCGTAGGTGCCGGTGGAGAAGCGCTTGAGCGCGTCTTGGATGGTGGCAGCCACGGCGGCGTAATCGGTCTTGAGTTCGTAGCTGGGGTCCATCAACACCAAGGCGCGGCGCGAGACCGGTGGCAAGAAAGACTTCAAGGACTCAAAGCTGTTTTTGCGGATCACCTCGACCTGACGGCCTTTGCCCAAACCCGCGACGTGGCGCTCGAGCAAGCGCGCGTCGGTGGGGTGCACCTCAAACAGCTTGAGCTTGTCTTGGGGACGGATCAGGCTGTTGGCCACCCAAGGCGAGCCGGGGTAGTGTTTGAGCTGTTGGCCGCTGTTGAAGGAGCGCACCAAATCCAGGTACGACTGGAGCAGGGCGGGCAGGTCTTTTTTGCCGTTGAGGGCCGAGGCCAACTTGACGACACCGTCCAAGGACTCTCCCGAGGTGCGGGCCTGCTCTTGGTCCAAGCGGTAGGTGCCGATGCCGGCGTGGGTGTCCACCACGGTGAACCCCGTGTCTTTTTGGGTCATGTGGTTCAAGCAAGCGACCAAAGTCATGTGCTTGAGGACGTCGGCGTGGTTGCCTGCGTGGTAGGCGTGTCGGTAACTGAACATCCGGGGATGGTAACTGCCCAGACCGGTCGATACACAAAAAATGGCCAAGTCGGCTCAAATTTTGTACAATGGAGGGCTTCGCAGCGATTTTTTGGCTCCGCGGCGAAGTTTTAATCCCCACCTAAGAGTGTTCCATCAGAGAACCACCGACCGTGGAAAAGAGCCAGCAAACCCTTCTCATTGAAGAATCTCATGACCAAAACGTTCAGCGCCAAACCCGCTGACGTGGTGCACGAGTGGTTTGTGATTGACGCGACCGACAAGGTCCTCGGACGAGTTGCCAGTGAAGTGGCTCTCCGACTGCGCGGCAAACACAAGGCCATTTACACGCCCCACGTCGATACCGGTGACTTCATCGTCATCATCAACGCAGCCAAGCTGCGCGTCACTGGCACCAAAGCCATTGACAAGGTGTACTACCGCCACTCCGGTTACCCCGGTGGCATCTACGGCACCAACTTCCGCGACATGCAAGCCAAACACCCTGGCCGCGCACTCGAGAAGGCTGTCAAGGGCATGCTGCCCAAAGGCCCACTCGGTTACGCCATGATCAAGAAACTCAAGGTGTACGGTGGTGCAGAGCATCCCCACACCGCCCAACAGCCTCAAGTGCTGGACATCTAAAGGAGCCTCAAGATGATTGGTGAATGGAACAATGGCACCGGCCGTCGCAAATCCAGCGTCGCCCGCGTGTTTCTGAAAAAAGGCTCCGGCCAAATCGTGGTGAACGGCAAGGACATCCAGTCCTACTTTGGCCGCGAAACCTCGATCATGATCGCCAAGCAACCCCTGCTGTTGACCAACCACGCCGACACCTTCGACGTGATGGTGAACGTACACGGCGGTGGCGAATCTGGCCAAGCTGGCGC
>JBFZCK010000233.1:0-3108 GCA_041307965.1 Burkholderiales bacterium
GGCCCTGCCAAAATAGCGGTTTTCAAGGATGCCCCCCATGACCACCCACCGCATCGCGCCTTCCATCTTGTCCGCCGACTTCGCCCGCTTGGGCGACGAGGTGAAAAACGTCATCGCCGCCGGCGCCGACTGGATTCACTTCGACGTGATGGACAACCATTACGTGCCCAACCTCACCTTCGGCCCCATGATTTGCCAGGCCGTCAAACCCCACGCCAAGACACCGGCCGGTGTGGCCGTGCCGATCGATGTGCACCTGATGATCTCGCCCGTGGACGCCTTGGCCGCTTCGTTTGCCGAGGCCGGTGCGGACCTCATCAGCTTTCACCCCGACGCCAGCGCCCACGTGCACCGCAGCATCCAATCGATCAAAAGCAAAGGCGTCAAAGCCGGCTTGGTGTTCAACCCCGCCGCGTCCTTGGACGTGTTGGAGTGGACCATCGACGAGATCGACCTCATCCTGATCATGAGCGTGAACCCCGGTTTTGGCGGTCAGAGTTTCATCGACTCGGCCTTGCGCAAGGTTGAGTTGGCGCGCCAATGGATCGAGCGCAGCGGGCGCGACATCCGCTTGGAGGTGGACGGCGGCATCAAGGTCGACAACATCCGCCGCGTGGCCGACGCGGGCGCCGACACCTTCGTGGCCGGCAGCGCGATTTTTGGCAAGCCCGACTACAAGAGCGTGATCGACCAGATGCGCGGCGCGTTGGCCGCATGAAGGCCTGCATCATCGACCTCGACGGCACGCTCGTCGACACCTTGGGCGACTTTGTGGTTTCGCTCAACCACATGCTGGCCGATTTGGGCTTGCCCGAGGTCGACGCGGCCATGGTGGCGCGGGCCATTGGCCAAGGCTCTGGGCACTTGGTGAGCAAGGTGCTGACGCACCAACTGGCCTTGCCCGAGGTCTTGGCGGGGGGCACGGTCCTGCTGTCTTGGCCCGAAGACCAGCGCAACGCCTTGGCGCTGGAGCGTTACCAACACCACTACGGCTTCAACAACGGCCAACACTCGGCCGTTTACCCCGGCGTGTTGGAGGGCCTGCAGCGCTTGCAACAGGCCGGCGTGCCCCTGGCTTGCCTGACCAACAAGCCCGTGGGTTTCGCGCGCGACCTGTTGGAGCTCAAAGGTTTGTTGGGGTTTTTTGACCATGTGTTCGGCGGCGACAGTTTTGAGCGCAAGAAGCCCGACCCTTTACCGGTGCTGCGCACCTGCGAGGCTTTGGGCACAGCCCCGGCCGACACTTGGGTGGTGGGCGACTCGCGCAACGACGCGCAGGCCGCCACCGGCGCGGGCAGTCCTGTGGTCTTGGTCAGCTACGGTTACAACCACGGCGAACCGGTGCGCGAGCTCGATGCCCGCGCTTGTGTGGACCGCTTGGACGAGGTCGATCCGGCATGGGCCTGAGCCTTTGCTAAACTGCACGCCATGTTCATCCACCGCACCATCAACACAGGTCTTGCCGACCGGGGAGCTTGGCCCTGGCGGGTCTGATCGCCCGTGGGCCTAGGCGGCCCACCGTTTTGATCCCCGTCGTGCCTTTGGCCGACACGTCCTTGATGAACGACCCCCAGCCGGGGGCTTGAGCTGCGGAGGCTCATCGCGATGAACGAAACCGAATTCCAATCATTGGCCCAACAAGGGTTCAACCGCATTCCATTGGTGGCCGAGGCGTTTGCCGACTTAGAGACGCCACTGTCCCTCTACCTCAAACTCGCCCACGTACAAAACGGCGGCCAGCACAGCTTTTTGCTGGAGTCGGTCGTCGGCGGCGAGCGCTTTGGTCGTTACAGCTTCATTGGCTTGCCCGCCCGCACGCTCTTGCGCGCCAGCGGCTTTGGTGACGCCGCCCAGACCGAGGTGGTGACCGATGGCCAGGTCGTGGAAACCCACCCCGGCAACCCGCTGGACTTTGTGGCGGCCTACCAAAAACGTTTCAAGGTGGCGCTGCGCCCAGGCTTGCCGCGGTTTTGTGGTGGCTTGGCCGGTTACTTTGGTTACGACACGGTGCGCCACATCGAGAAAAAGCTCGTGCACTCGTGCCCGCCCGACGATTTGGGCATGCCCGATATCTTGCTCTTGCAAACCGAAGAGCTCGCGGTCATTGACAACCTCTCGGGCAAGCTCTCGCTCATCGTGTACGCCGACCCGACCCAAGCCGGTGCTTATGCTCGGGCACAAGCGCGTTTGGCCGAGTTGAAGTTGCGCCTCAAAGCTCCCGCGCAAGCGCCCTCGATGGCGCCGAGCACCAGCCACCCCGCGCAGCGCAGCTTCGCCAAAGACGATTACTTGGCCGCGGTGGACCGCGCCAAAGAACTCATCGCTGCGGGCGACTTCATGCAGGTGCAAGTGGGTCAGCGCATCCACAAGCGCTTCACGGCCAGCCCGCTGTCGCTCTACCGCGCCTTGCGCACGCTCAACCCCAGCCCCTACATGTATTACTACCACTTGGGTGACGCCCATGTGGTGGGGGCTTCGCCCGAAATTTTGGTGCGCCAAGAATCCACGCCCGAAGGCCAAAAAGTCACCATCCGTCCCTTGGCCGGTACGCGCCCGCGCGGCATCACGCCCGAGGCCGACCTGGCCGCCGAAGACGAACTCATCAACGATCCCAAAGAACGGGCCGAACACGTCATGCTCATCGACTTGGCGCGCAACGACATCGGGCGCATCGCCCAAACCGGCAGCGTCAAGGTCACCGAGGCTTTTGTGGTGGAGCGTTACAGCCACGTCATGCACATCGTGAGCAACGTCGAAGGCCTGTTGCTCAACGGTGCCGATGGCCAACCACTCTCGAGCATGGACGTGCTCAAGGCGACCTTTCCGGCGGGCACGCTCACCGGCGCGCCCAAGGTGCACGCCATGGAGTTGATCGACCAGCTTGAACCGACCAAGCGCGGCCTGTACGGCGGCGCGTGTGGTTACTTGAGTTTTGCGGGTGACATGGACGTGGCCATTGCGATCCGCACCGGCATCATCAAAAACCAAACGCTCTACGTGCAAGCCGCCGCGGGCGTGGTGGCCGACTCGGTGCCCGAGTTGGAGTGGAGAGAAACCGAACACAAGGCCCGCGCCTTGTTGCGCGCCAGCGAACTGGTCGAGGAGGGC
>JBFZCK010000234.1:0-2959 GCA_041307965.1 Burkholderiales bacterium
GTTCTACGCCTCGGTGCGCATCGACATCCGCCGCACCGGCACCATCAAAAAAGGCGACGAGGCCATCGGCAACGAAACCAAGGTCAAGGTGGTCAAAAACAAAGTCGCGCCGCCCTTCAAAGTGGCCGAATTCGACATTTTGTTTGGCGAAGGCATCAGCCGCGAAGGCGAGATCATCGACATGGGTGTGACCGCCAACATCATCGACAAGTCCGGTGCGTGGTACGCCTACCAAGGCGAAAAAATCGGACAAGGCCGCGACAACGCCCGTGAGTTCTTGCGCGAGAACCCCGAGTTGCGCGTCGAGATCGAAAACAAGGTGCGCGAATCCTTGGGCGTGCCTTTGCTGCCGGTCGAGGAAGCGGCGGTCGAGACCAAAGCGGCCAAGGCACCCAAAGCCGCCAAAGAACCCAAAGAGCCCAAAGAAGCGAAAGAACTCGCCGAATAAGCGAAGTACCCCCGCATGTCAGACGACGACAGCACGCCCCAGCCCCGATCGGGCTTGGGGTTTGGGCGCTCGCTCAAAGGGCGGGCTTTGCAGCTGCTGAGCCAGCGTGAGCATTCGCGCGCCGAACTGGAGCGAAAGCTCGCGGCCCACGAAACCACGCCAGGCGAATTGACCCAGGCTTTGGACGAGTTGCAAGCGCGTGACTTCATCAACGATGGCCGAGTCATCGAGTCGGTGATCAACCACCGCAGCAGCAAACTCGGGATCGCTCGGTTGAAGCAAGAGCTCGCCGCCAAAGGCCTGAGTGGCGAAGCCGTGGTCAGCGCCTTGGCCGCGCTCAAAGACAGCGAGCTGGAGCGTGCGCGTGAGGTTTGGCAAAAAAAATTCGGCGAACCCGCGCAAGACCCCCGCGAACGCGCCAAGCAAGCCCGCTTTTTGCTCACCCGCGGGTTTCCCTCTGACGTGGTGAACAAAGTCCTGCGCTAAAGTGCGGGCATGAGCCACGCCGAACCCACGCCACACGATCGTTTGATGGGCACGGTGTGGGGTTTGGTGGGCGTCACGGTGTTTGCACTGACCCTGCCCATGACGCGGATGGCCACGGGCACGGTGGATGCACCGGCCCTGTCTCCTTGGTTCGTGACGTGGGGGCGTTGCGTCATTGCGGGTGTTTTGTCGCTGTTATTTTTGGCCATCACGCACTCGCCCCGTCCCAGCCCTCAGCAGGTGCGCTGGATCGGCTTGTCGGCCTTGGGCAATGCCTTGGGTTATCCCTTGTTGCTGGGCTGGGCCCTGCGCTATGTCAGCGCCAGCCACGCCGCGGTGATCACCGCGCTCTTGCCTTTGGCCACCGCCGCCGCCGCGGCTTGGCTCATGCACCAGCGTGCGCGTTTGGGTTTTTGGTTGTTTGCGCTGTTGGGCAGTGCCTTGGTCGTGGCCTTCAGTGTCTTGCGGGCCCATGGCGTGGGCAGCGACGCCGGCGGCTGGGCTTGGGCCGACGCGCTATTGGTTGGGGCGGTGCTCGCCGCGTCATTGGGGTATGTGGCCGGTGCTCAGGTCACGCCCGCCTTGGGTGCGGAACGGGTGATCAGTTGGGTCTGTGTCATGGCCCTGCCCTTGGCTTTGCCGATGGCGTGGTGGACGTGGCCGACCCAGGGCGTCGCGCTGTCATCCTGGCTGGCCTTGGGTTACGTGGGGGTGTTTTCCATGTGGGCCGGGTTCTTTGCTTGGTTTCGCGGTTTGGCCTTGGGGGGTGCGCTGCGCGTGAGCCAGTTGCAGCTGTTCCAGCCCTTCATCGCCATACTGGCGGCTGTGCCTTTGTTGGGCGAGTCGCTGGACGTGTGGACGCTCGGCTTTGCCTTGGCTGTCGTGGCCACCGTGGTGGCGGGTCGCCGGTCCGTTTAAACGCCCAGCATCAAGCGCAGGTTTTGCACCGCCGCGCCGCTGGCGCCTTTGCCCAAGTTGTCCAAGCGCGCGATCAGCACCGCGTGGCGGTGGGCCTCGTTGGCGAACACGCGGATCTCGAGTTGGTTGGTGTCGTTGAGCGCGGTGGCGTCAAGCTTGCCGTTGTCGGTGGCCGGGTGAACGCTCACCATGCTGTCGGCGACGGCGCCGTAGTGTTGGAACAGCGCGGCATGCAAGTCAGCGGCGCTGGGGCGACCGGGCAATTCGTCCAAATGCAGGGGCAGCTGCACCAACATGCCTTGGCGGAAGTTGCCCACCGAGGGCACGAACAAGGGGCGGCGGTTCAAGCCGGTGTAGGCCATGATTTCGGGGATGTGCTTGTGCTCCAAGCCCAAGGCGTAGGCCTCAAACAAGGGGGCTTTGCCCGCTTCGAAGTCTTCGATCATGGCGCGTCCACCACCCGAGTAGCCGCTCACCGAGGGCAAGGCCACGGGGAAATCCGCAGGGATCAAGCCCGCGTCGATCAGCGGGCGCAGCAAAGCAATCGCGCCGGTGGCGTAACAGCCGGGGTTGGCCACGCGGTCGGCGGCGATCACGGCCTGGCGTTGGCCCGCGGCCAGCTCGGGGAATCCATAGACCCAGCCCGGCGCCACGCGGTGCGCGGTGGAGGCGTCGATGATTTTGGGTTTGGCGCCACTCAAGGCATCGATCATCGCCACCGATTCGCGGGCGTGGTCGTCGTGCAGGCACAGGATGACCATGTCCACGCGGGCCATGATGTCGCGTTTGGCTTGTGGGTTTTTGCGGTGTTCAGGTGCGATCGACACCAGTTCCACGCCGGGCAGGTGTTGCAGTCGTTCGCGAATTTGCAGGCCGGTGGTGCCGGCCTCGCCGTCGATGAATACGTGGTGCATGGCGCTCGCTCGTGTCAGGTCAGGTTCAGAAACCGGTTCCTATAATTATGCATTATGTTGCCGATACCCATGCGAGTATGGTGCATTGCAGCATGATACATTCCCGCAGTTGCTGCACAACAGCCGCCTCGGCCGATCCAGCTTAGCCGCTGAACGGGATCAGTACCCATCCATCCTGAGAGAGAGCTCATGA
>JBFZCK010000235.1:0-3451 GCA_041307965.1 Burkholderiales bacterium
GGCTGGTGGAGGGGACTGGATTCGAACCAGTGTAGGCGTAAGCCAACAGATTTACAGTCTGCCCCCTTTAGCCACTCGGGCACCCCTCCATAGCAGAGCCCGTGATTATGCCATGAAAATAAGATGCTTGAGAAGAGATGTGGCATCGCCGGTCAAAAAACCCGCGCGTCACCACGCCACGGCGCTTCGGCCATGGCTCAGCAGCCATTCGTTGGTCAGCCCGAAATGCCCGCACCCCACAAACGGCGTGGGCGGGCGTCGAGCCGACAGCGGCGAGGGGTGGTTGGCCATGAAGACCACGTGTCGCGTGGTGTCGACCCCCGCAGCCTTGCGCTGGGCGTGTGCGCCCCAGAGCAAAAACACCTTGGGCGCGGGATCGGCGCTGCAACGCGCCACCAAGGCGTCCGTCAGCGCCTCCCACCCCCGCCCGGCGTGGCTGTTGGCCTGACCATCCTCAACCGTCAAACACGTGTTGATCAACAAAACACCCTGTTCGGCCCACGACACCAATGAACCGTGCTGGGGCGCCGGCAAGCCCAAATCGCGCTGGCGCTCTTGCCAGAGGTTGCGCAGGCTCGGGGGCACGGCTTGGCCCAGCGGCACCGAAAACGCCAAACCCTCGGCTTGACCCGGCCCGTGGTACGGGTCTTGACCCAAGATCACGACCTTGACGCGGCTCAGGGGGGTGAGCGCCAAGGCCCGCAAAGGCTCGGGCGGGTAAATGGTGGCGCCCGCGGCCAAACGGTCCTGCAAAAACGCCAACAAGCTTTGGCCCACGCCCGACGCCCAAAACGCGTCGACATCGGCTTGCCAAGAGGCGTCTACCGGCCACAGCGCCGGGTCGGCCTGGCGCAAACGGGGCGCCTCGGCGCCCCAATCCCAAGCCAACTGCGTCACCGCAACCCTTAAGCGAACAGCTCAGCCAAGGCCACGCCCGGCTCGGGCGCGCGCATGAAGGCCTCACCGACCAAAAAGCCCTGCACGCCGGCACGGCGCAAGTGCAGCACGTCGTCTCGGGTGGTGATGCCGGACTCGCTGATGAGCAAACGCTGCTCGCCCACGTCGGCCATGATCGACAAGGTGGTGTCCAGCGACACCTCAAACGTGTGCAAATTGCGGTTGTTCACCCCGAGCAGCGGTGTTTTCAAGCGCAGTGCGCGCTCACATTCGGCGCGATCGTGCACCTCCACCAAGACCGCCATGTTCAGGCCCAAGGCCAAGGCCTCGAAATCGGCCATCTGGGCGTCATCCAAGCACGCGGCGATGAGCAGCACCGCATCGGCGCCCATGGCCCGGGCTTCGTAGATTTGGTAGGCGTCGACCATGAAGTCTTTGCGCAAGACGGGCAAGTCGCAGCTGGCGCGGGCTTGCTTGAGGTAGTCCGAGCTGCCTTGGAAAAAATCTTTGTCGGTGAGCACCGACAGGCAAGCCGCGCTCACGCCTTTGACGCCTTCGGCGTAACTCTGGGCGATGTCGGCGGGAATGAAGTCTTCGCGCAACACCCCTTTGGATGGGCTGGCTTTTTTCACCTCGGCGATCACCGCCGCATGACCGGCGGCGATTTTGGCGCGCAAAGCGCCTTCGAAATCGCGCGTGAGCACCCGGCTCTCGGCATCGGCTCGCACCATCTCCAAGGACTTGCGCTCGCGCGCCGCGGCCACCTCTTGGTGCTTGACCTCGACGATTTGTTTCAGGATGTCGCTCATTCGGGGTCTTTCTGGGTCGGCGGTGCAGACCCGTTTTTCAAAATGCGGACGAAGACGCGGTGCATGACCACGGCAGCGACCAAAAACAGCACGGACACGCCCACGGCGATCCAAGCTTCGGGGTTGTTCCACATGGCTCAGTGAGCGGCTTGTGTGGCGGCCACCAAGGCCTGCAGCCGCTGCGCGGCAGCGCCGCTGGCCAAGGCCTCGCGGGCAAAGGCAATGCCGGCCTCCATGGTGTCGGCCACGTTGGCGGCGTACAACGCCACCCCCGCGTTGAGCACCACGATGTCGCGCGCAGGCCCGGCCTCGTTGGCCAGGACACCCAAGAGCATGGCGCGCGACTGCTCGGGCGTTTCCACGCGCAAGGCGCGGTTGCTGCTCATGGCAAAACCAAAATCTTCGGGGTGAATTTCATACTCGCGAACCTGGCCGTTTTTGAGTTCCCCCACCAAGGTCGAGGCACCCAAGGACACCTCGTCCAGACCATCGCGGCCATACACCACCAAGGCGTGCTCAGCGCCCAAGCGCTCCAAGGCGCGCACCTGAATGCCCACCAAGTCGGGGTGAAAGACGCCCATCAAAATGTTCGGGGCGCTGGCTGGGTTGGTGAGCGGGCCCAAGATGTTGAACATGGTGCGCACACCGAGCTCTTTGCGCACCGGTGCCACATTTTTCATCGCGGGGTGGTGGTTGGGCGCGAACATGAAGCCAATGCCCACGTCGGCGATGCACTGCGCGATGCGCTCGGGGGCTAAGTTGATGTTGACGCCCAAGCTCTCGAGCACGTCGGCGCTGCCACTCTTGCTGCTCACGCTGCGCCCACCGTGTTTGCTCACACGGCCGCCGGCCGCGGCCACCACGAACATGGAACAGGTGGAGATGTTGAAAGTGTGCGAACCATCGCCACCGGTGCCCACGATGTCCACCAAATGGCGCCGGTCGGCAACCTCGACCTTGGTGGAGAACTCGCGCATGACTTGCGCGGCGGCGGTGATCTCGCCAATGGTTTCTTTTTTCACGCGCAAGGCCGCGATGAAAGCAGCCATCAACACCGGCGACATCTCGCCCGACATGATGAGCCGCATGATGTGCAGCATCTCGTCGTGGAAAATTTCGCGGTGCTCGATGACGCGCTGCAGCGCCTCGGTAGAGGTGATGGGGGGCATTGGGCTCAACATGACCGCTCCTTACAAAAAGTTTTTCAGCATGGCGTGGCCGTGCTCGGTGAGGATGGACTCGGGGTGGAACTGCACGCCTTGGATGTCGAGCTCGGTGTGGCGCACGCCCATGATCTCGCCGTCATCCGTCCACGCCGTGACCTTCAAACAAGGCGGACAGGTGGCGCGTGCGATTGCCAAGGAGTGGTAACGGTTGACCGTGAAGCGCTCGGGCAGCCCTGCGAACACGCCTTCTTGGGTGGTGGTGATGACGCTGGTTTTGCCGTGCATGAGCGCTTGTGCGCGGATGATCTTGCCGCCGAATGCCGCGCCGATGCTTTGGTGACCCAAACACACGCCCAAGATGGGCAGCTGGCCGGCGAAATGTTGAATGGCTGCGACCGAAATGCCCGCCTCGGCCGGCGAACAGGGGCCCGGCGAAATCACCAAGCGATCGGGCTTTTGTGCGGCAATGCCTTCCAAGGTGATTTCGTCGTTGCGAAACACCTCGACCTCAGCGCCCAACTCCCCAAAGTACTGAACGATGTTGAAGGTGAAGCTGTCGTAGTTGTCCACCATGAGGAC
>JBFZCK010000236.1:0-12958 GCA_041307965.1 Burkholderiales bacterium
CACCGGGTGAAGCCCACGCCAAACTCAGCAAACGCTTGGCCAGCCGCGTCAAACCACCGAGCGACAAGCCGGTGAAGAAGCCCTCGGTCGACACCTTGGCGTGGCAAGCCGCGGGTCTGCATTGCAGTGCCAACGAGCGCCGCGCCGACGAAGCCAGCCGCGACGTGGAGGCCTGGCTCAAATGCAAGTACATGCGCGAGCATTTGGGCGAACAGTTCAGCGGTGTGGTGACATCGGCCACCAGTTTTGGTTTGTTCGTCACGCTCGATGCCATGTACGTGGAGGGCTTGGTGCACATCACCGAATTGGGTGGTGAGTACTTCCGCTTTGACGAAGCTCGTCAAGAGCTGCGCGGTGAGCGCACGGGCATCCGTTACGCTTTGGGGTCGCGTGTGGATGTGCAGGTCAGCCGGGTGGATTTGGACGGGCGTCGTATCGATTTCCGTTTGGTCACCGATGGCGAGTTGGCGCCCCCCCGCAAGTCGGGCCCCAAGTCGGCATCGAGCAAAGACGAACCCACGGCTGCAGACGATGCGCGTTCGCGCAAACCGCGCACTGCTGCATCGGGCAAACCCAGCAAGTCGAGCAAAGCCAAGGCCACGGATCGGCCCGCCAAGTCCTCGGGGGCCAAGGTCAAAAAACCGCGCCGCTGATGGCCGCGTGACACCCTGTTCGTAGGACAATACGCCACCTCAGAGAATCGAGATTGACCATGCGGATCGCTTTTTTTGTGTTGGACACGGTGTTTTTTATTTTGGTGGCCGCCGCCTTGCTGCGCGTCTGGATGAACCAGTTGCAGATCAAACTCACGCAGCAGCCTGGCCTGTTCGCTATGGCCGTCACCGATTGGCTGGTCAAGCCGGTGCGCGGGATCCTGCCTCGCCGGGTGCTCCAGTCCCAAGCCGATTGGGGGAGCTGGATGGCCGCGGTGCTGCTGTGCCTGGCCTATGGCGGCTTGTGGTTGATGATCAGCCTCGGTGCAGGTGCGTCGGTGTCATCGCCCGTCACGGTGTGGTTGGCCATTGTGGCCATGGCCTTTCAGTTTTTGTTGCGCACGGCTTTGCAGGCTTTGATGTTCACACTCTTGGCCTACGCGGTGCTGTCGTGGACCCGTTCAGACTCGCCCGTGCTCGGCACCTTGGACCGCTTGGTTGGCCCCTTTTTGCGTCCCATTCGGCGTTGGGTGCCGCTCGTCGGCGGGGTTGACTTGTCGGTGCTGGTGCTGGTGGTGCTTTTGCAAATCGGCCTGATGCTGATCGGCTAAGACACCATCGCAGCCCATCAAGGGGCTTTGCGCCAGCGCTGCGCGCTGAAGGCTTGCGTCTCGATTCCCGTGTCCCGCTGCACCAGTTGGTCGGCCAACACCCGGGCACTGCCGCTGGCCATGCTCCAACCCCGCAGGCCATGACCGATGTTGAGCCACACGCCAGACACGTTGGTGGCGCCCAAGACGGGTAGGCCATCGGGCAAGACGGGGGTTTGTCCCGCCCAGGTCTGCACACTGCTCATGTGGGCCGCTCCTGGAAACCAATCGAATAAGGCCGCGTACAGCTGTTTGAGGACACCTTTGTGGTGAGCAGCGTTGGTGCCGCCGAGCGCTTGACCACCGGTGATGCGAACGCGTTGGCCCATGCGAGTGATGCCGATGTTGTGCAAACTGTCCACCACACCCGAACGGGGTGCATCCAAGGGGTCGCGCAAATTGGCGCTGAGGGAGTGTGAGCGCAGCTGGTGCAGCGGAAGCTGGATGCCCAAAGGTTTGAGCAAACCCAAACTGGCCACACCCGAACACAACACCACGGTGTCAAACGCCCACCGCTCGTCGCTGGCGGTTTTTTGGGCGTGAACATCCAACTCAACCCCCGTTTCGGTGGGGCGGATGGCTTTGACGGTGTGCTCAAATGAAAACTCGGCACCGCGCTCTTGCGCAACCTGTTTGAGTGCGCCCGTGAACTGTCGGCAATTGCCCACACCATCTTTGGGTAGGTGAATGGCCGTGTGTAGAGGGGTTTGTGTGTTCAAAGCGGGCTCTTTGCCCAAGGCAAAAGCCGCGTCCCCAACTTGGTGGGACAGGTTCGATGCCTGCAACCATTGCAGATAGGGGGTTAAGCGTTCCCTGTCATGGGCCGTGCGCACCAACACGGTCAGTCCCTCGGTGGTTTCGTATTCCAAGCCCAGCTCGGCGTTGGTTCGCGCCAATTCACGTAGGCTGAGCTGGGTCAAAGCCAAGGCAGCGCCTTGTTGAGCCGCATGGGCTTTTTTGCCTGTTTGCATCCACCAGCGCAGCAGCCATGCGGCGTCAGAGGGCCTGGGCCATTGACCCAAGCGAATGGCCGTGGAGGAGGAGCCTGGGTAAAGCAGGTCCCAAACCATGCCAGGAGCGGCCAGCGGACTGGGCCAGCCTGCCGACAACAGCCCGCCACAGGCGTAGCTGGCTTCTTCAGCGGCTGTTTTGCGCTGTTCAAAAACGTGGACGCGGTGACCGTCCTGCAACAAGGCATGGGCGAGCGTGACGCCGGTGACGCCGGCACCGATGATGGCGATGTTCATAAGAGGCCCCTGGTTTGGGGAACGAGGCTAGGCTTGACAGGTGGGTTCAACGAGCGCATGCCCCTATTGTCACTGCTATAATCGAATGGCTTTGCAGATGTGATGCGTTTTTCTGACGCCAACAGCCGCCGAGCAAAATCGCAAACCGGCCCCAACAGGTGCTGATGGTTATGCCCCAAAGGGCAGGCCAGCAGTCAGGGCCGGCTTTAAGAATCAACCTTTTGAAAGTCAAAATCATGTCCGTTTCTATGCGCGAAATGCTGGAAGCTGGTGTCCACTTCGGTCACCAAACCCGCTTCTGGAACCCCAAGATGGCCCCGTTCATCTTCGGTCACCGCAACAAAATTCACATCGTCAACCTCGAAAAGACCTTGCCGATGTTCGAGGAGGCCGCCAAATACGTGCGCCAACTCAGCGCCAACCGCGGCACCATCCTGATGGTTGGCACCAAGCGCCAGTCGCGCGACATCGTGGCTCAAGAAGCCCGTCGTGCTGGCGTGCCTTTTGTTGACCAGCGTTGGCTCGGCGGCATGTTGACCAACTTCAAAACGGTCAAGACTTCCATCAAGCGCTTGAAAGAAATGCAAGCGCAAAAAGAAGCCGGTCTGGACGCTATGACCAAAAAAGAGCAGTTGACCTTCTCCCGCGAGATGGAAAAGCTCGAAAAAGACATCGGCGGCATCCAAGACATGAACGCTTTGCCCGATGCCATTTTTGTGATCGACGTGGGCTTCCACAAGATCGCCGTGCTCGAGGCCAAGAAGCTGGGCATCCCATTGGTCGGTGTGGTCGATACCAACCACTCGCCCGAAGGCGTGGACTACATCATCCCTGGTAACGACGACTCGGCCAAGGCCGTGGCTTTGTACGCCCGTGGCATCGCTGACGCGATCCTCGAAGGCCGTGCCAATGCCGTCAATACCGTGGTTTCGGCTGTGGCCGAAGGCAAAGACGAGTTTGTTGAAGTCGACTCTGCAGCCTAATTTGGGCACCCACTGATCAAGGGGCTCCAGTAGCCCCTTTTTCACACCTGCGGGGCTTGTGGTCCTGCATCAATTTGTGTTTTGACCCCTGGGGGTCTTGGAGAAATCAAAATGGCAATTACAGCAAGCATGGTCGCCGATCTGCGCGCCAAAACCGATGCGCCCATGATGGAGTGCAAAAAAGCCCTGACCGAAGCCAACGGCGACATGGACAAGGCCGAAGAAATTTTGCGTGTCAAGTTGGGTAACAAGGCTGGTAAAGCCGCCAGCCGTGTGACCGCTGAAGGCGTGATCGTCAGTGCCATCGATGGCAAGAACGGTGCATTGGTCGAAGTCAACTGCGAAACCGACTTTGTGTCCAAGAACGATTTGTTCATGGCTTTCTGCAACAACGTGGCTCAGTTGGTGGTCAAAAACAATCCTGCCGATGTCGAGGCTTTGTCCGCTTTGCCTTTGTCAATGGAGAGCTTTGGCCCCACCGTGGAAGACGTGCGCAAAGGCCTGATCGGTAAGATCGGTGAGAACATGGCCATTCGTCGCTTCAAGCGCTACAGCGGTGGCGGCCAATTGGCCCACTACCTCCACGGCGTGCGCATCGGTGTGATGGTTGAGTTTGAGGGCAGCGACGTCGCCGCCAAAGACACAGCCATGCACATCGCCGCCATGAAGCCGGTGTCGTTGTCCAGCGCCGAAGTGCCTGCTGAATTGGTTGCCAAGGAGCGTTCGGTGGCTGAAGCCAAGGCTGCCGAGTCGGGCAAGCCTGCCGACATCGCCGCCAAGATGATCGAGGGCTCGGTTCAGAAATACCTCAAAGAGGTGTCTTTGTTCAACCAAACTTTCGTCAAAAACGACAAACAGACCGTTGAGCAAATGCTCAAGGCCACCAGCACCACCGTCAAAGGTTTCACGATGTACGTGGTGGGTGAGGGCATTGAGAAAAAGGTCGATGACTTCGCCGCCGAAGTGGCCGCTCAAGTGGCCGCTGCCAAAGGGGCCTGATCGCGGTCTGACCGACGTCACGACAGAGGGCCGAAAGGCCCTTTGTTGTGTGTGCAGTCGATACACTTGCATCCGTGCACGGTTTTTTCAATCTCAGGGGATCTCATGCCAGCCTACAAACGAATCTTGCTCAAACTCTCTGGTGAAGCCTTGATGGGTGATGATGCGTTCGGTATCAACCGCGCCACCATTGTCCGCATGGTCGAAGAGGTGGCCGAGGTCACGCGCTTGGGTGTCCAGGTGGCGGTGGTCATCGGTGGGGGCAACATTTTCCGTGGTGTGGCAGGGGGCTCGGTTGGCATGGACCGCGCCACCGCCGATTACATGGGCATGCTCGCCACGGTCATGAACTCGCTGGCTTTGGCCGATGCCATGGACAAAGCGGGCTTGACGGCCCGTGTGATGTCGGCCATTGGCATCGATCAGGTGGTTGAGCCTTACGTGCGCCCCAAAGCACTGCAGTACCTTGAAGAAGGCAAGGTGGTGATTTTTGCCGCCGGTACCGGTAACCCTTTCTTTACCACCGACACCGCAGCCGCGCTTCGCGGTGCTGAAATGGGCGCCGAGGTAGTGCTCAAGGCCACCAAGGTCGATGGTGTGTATTCCGCTGACCCCAAGCTCGACCCCACGGCCACACGCTACAGCAGCATCAGTTTTGACGAAGCCATGGCGAAAAACTTGCAGGTCATGGATGCCACAGCCTTTGCCTTGTGCCGGGATCAAAAACTGCCGGTCAAGGTCTTCTCGATTTTTAAACCCGGTGCCCTGCGCAGCGTCGTCTTGGGCGCCGACGAAGGCACCTTGGTGCATGTCTGACCCTTTGGGGTTGGTGTTTTCATCTCAGGAGTTGGTATGAGCATTGAAGAAATTCGCGCCGGCGCAGAGCACAAGATGCTGCAGTCGATCGACGTGTTCAAAAACAGTTTGAGCCGCGTGCGCACGGGCCGGCCCAACCCGGCCATGCTGGATGTCGTTCAGGTCGACTACTACGGCTCCATGGTGCCCTTGTCTCAAGTGGCCAACCTGACTTTGCTCGACTCGCGCACCATCGGTGTGGCACCTTGGGAAAAAGGCATGGGTGCGAAGATTGAAAAAGCGATTCGTGAATCCGATTTGGGCTTGAACCCCTCGTCGCAAGGCGACTTGATCCGTGTGCCGATGCCGGCGATGACCGAAGAGCGTCGCAAAGAACTCACCAAAGTCGTTCGCGGCGAGGGTGAGAACGCCAAAATCATCGTGCGCAACCAGCGCCGCGATGCCAACGAAGCCATCAAAAAACTGGTCAAAGACAAGCTGGCCTCTGAGGATGACGAGCGTCGTTCGCAGGAAGACATCCAAAAACTCACCGACCGCATGATCGCGGAAGTGGACCGTTTGGTGGCCTCCAAAGAGCAAGATATCCTGGCCGTTTGAGCCGCCCTATGTCGATAACGCCATCACCCGATTTGCCGCGCCACGTCGCCATCGTCATGGATGGCAACGGTCGCTGGGCAAAAAAACGGTTTTTGCCTCGGGTGGCTGGTCACAAACAAGGCGTAGAAGCCTTGCGCAAGACCGTTCAACATTGTTTGGACCGCGGCATTGGCGTGTTGACGGTATTTGCCTTTTCGTCCGAGAACTGGCTGCGGCCCGCCGATGAGGTGAGCGCACTGATGGAGTTGTTGGCCCTGGCCTTGACCCGAGAGGTGCCCCAGCTTCAGGCCAATGGTTTGCAGTTGCATTTCCCCGGGAAAAAACAAGGTTTGTCTCCTCGCATCGTTCAGTCCTTGAAGGATGCAGAGGAAGCTTCCGCGAAGAACCAGCGTTTGGTGTTCAACGTTTGCTTTAACTATGGGGGACGTTGGGACATCGTGGATGCGGCTCAGCGTTTGGCCGAGCTGGGTGAGCCGATCACGGAAGAGGGCCTGAGTGCCCACACGGCCTTGGCTCACGTGGGTGACCCCGACTTGGTGATTCGCACCGGCGGTGAGCGGCGCATCAGCAATTTTTTGTTGTGGCAAAGTGCTTACAGCGAGTTTTATTTCTCCGACGTGTTGTGGCCCGACTTTGGCCCCCAAGCATTGGACGAAGCGTTGAGCGACTTCGCACAACGCGAACGCCGTTTTGGCAAAACATCCGAGCAAGTTGAGCAAGAACGCAAGCCCCATGCTTAAACAACGCATCATCACTGCAGCTTTGCTCCTGGCCGTCTTTTTGCCTGCATTGGTGCACCCATCGCCTTGGTTTTTTGCCTGCTTGACCTTGATTTTGATCGGCGCTGCGGGTTGGGAGTGGGCGCGCATGCAAGGTGCGGTTGCTTCGCTTTGCGTAGCCTCAGGTTTGGCTGTTGCGTTGGCTTTGTCTGTGCTGATGTGGGGTGGCTTGGACTGGTCGTGGCCCTTGGTTTGGTTGTTCGCCGCGGCCGCTTGGGTGCTGCTGTCCGTTTGGATGTTGGCGCGTGGCGTGAATGCGTGGGTTGAGTGGCCTTTGGCCTTGCGCCATGGCTTGGGCTTGGTCTTGATCGTGTTGGCCGGTGCGGCCTTGTGGCAAGCCCGGTTGCAGGGGTGGGTGTTTCTCCTGTCGATTTTGTCCTTGGTTTGGACCGCTGACGTGGCGGCTTATTTTGGTGGTAAGCGCTGGGGCCAACGCAAATTGGCTCCGGCGGTGAGTCCCGGCAAAACTTGGGCCGGGGCGTTTTCGGGCATGGCGGGCGTCTTGTTGATGTCGTCGTCTTGGTTGTTGTTGGAGTCTGCGAACCCGGCCAGCAGCCCCAGTTTGTTTGCGCGCTTGTGGGCTTTGGGTCCTGGGTTGGCATTGTTGGCCTTGGTTTTTTTGACCAGCATGGCGGTCGTGGGTGATTTGGTGGAGTCTTTGGTCAAGCGCAGTGCGGGCATGAAAGACTCCAGCGGTTTGCTCCCGGGCCACGGTGGCGTCTTGGATCGGGTGGATGCCCTCCTGCCTGTCTTGCCATTGGCCATGATGCTGGTGAGTTTGTGAGCCGACGATGAACACAACGACGATCACCGTTTTGGGATCCACCGGTTCGATCGGGACGAACACACTGGACGTGATCTCCCGGCATCCCGAACGTTTCCGCGTTTTTGCGCTGACAGCATCGAGCCAAGTCGACGCCATGCTGGCCCAGTGCCGGACTTTTGCCCCGCGTTACGCCGTCATGTCTCGCCCTGATGCTGCGCAGGCCTTGGCCCAGCGTGTCAAAGCCGAGGGCTTGGCCGTGGAGGTCTTGGCCGGTGAACAAGCTTTGTGCGAGGTCAGCGCCCACGCCGATGTGCAAGTGGTGATGGCGGCCATCGTGGGTGCCGCAGGTTTGGCGCCCAGCCTCGCGGCGGCTCGCGCCGGTAAGCGCTTGCTGCTGGCCAACAAGGAGGCCATTGTCGTGGGTGGCTCCCTGTTCATGCAGGCCGTGCGCGAAGGCGGTGGCGTGCTCTTGCCGATCGACAGCGAGCACTCGGCGGTTTTCCAGTCTTTGCCCGAAGACCCCAGCACGTGGTCCGATCGGGTGAACAAAATCATTTTGACGGCGTCGGGCGGCCCGTTTCGGACACGCGACCCCAAGACCTTGTCCCAGGTCACCCCCCAAGAGGCTTGCGCCCACCCCAACTGGAGCATGGGGCGCAAGATCTCGGTCGATTCGGCCACCATGATGAACAAAGCCTTGGAGGTGATTGAGGCGCACCATTTGTTTGACATGCCACCCGAGCAGATTGAGGTGGTGATTCACCCACAAAGCGTGATTCACTCCATGGTGGAATTCCGCGACCGTTCGGTCGTCGCCCAACTGGGCACGCCCGACATGCGGGTGCCGATCGCTTACGGCCTGTCTTGGCCCGAGCGCATCGAGTCGGGCGCACAAGGGCTGGACTTCTCCACCTTAAAAGCACTGACCTTTGAGTCGCCCGATCCCGAGCGTTTCCCGGGTTTGGGTTTGGCTTGGCAAGCTTTGTCGGGGCCTTTGGGCACGACCGCGGTGCTCAACGCAGCCAATGAAGTGGCCGTTGCTGCATTTTTGGATCGAGGCTTGCGCTTTGATCGCATTCATGCGGTCAATGAACAGACCTTGGCGAGCGTGCTGCCCAACGCCATGGGCGGTGTGGATGAGCTGATGTCCTTGGACGCGGACGCTCGTCGCGTGGCCGAGTCCTGCGTGGCCCAATGGTTGCCTTGATATGACCACCTTGCTGGCCTTCATCCTGGCGGTCGGTGGCTTGATCGTCATCCACGAATATGGTCACTACCGCGTGGCCGTGGCGTGTGGTGTCAAAGTGCTGCGTTTTTCCATTGGTTTTGGCAAGCCCTTGATGCGCTGGCAACGCCACCCCAACGCCACCGAGTTCGTGTTGTGTGCTTTGCCTTTGGGTGGTTATGTTCGGATGCTCGATGAGCGCGAGGGTCCTGTGCCCGCGGATCAGCAGCACTTGGCTTTTAATCGGCAACGATTGCGCAACCGCGCCTTGATTGTGGTGGCTGGGCCGATGGCCAATTTGTTGACCGCCGTGGCCTTGTATTCGGTCGTGGCTTGGATGGGTCAGGCGCAATCGGTGGCGCAGCTGTCTTCGCCACCAGCAGCTTCGCTGGCCCAGCAGGCCGGTTTGCGCAGCGGTCAATGGGTGCAGCAAGTCGCGGTGGGTGAAGAGCCGGCTCAAGCGGTGGCGTCTTTTGGCGATTTGCGTTGGGCTTTGACCCAAGCGGCTTTGAACGGGCACGACCTGCGTGTGTGGGTGGGCAGCAGCCCCAACGACACGGTGCAGGAGGTCTTGTTGCCTCTGGCGTCTTTGCAGGCCCGTGAGGCCGATGCCCGCTTGTTTGAGCGCATCGGCATCGAGGCTCCTTGGAGTGAGCCTGTGATCGGGTCCTTGGTGGCCGGCGGTGCCGGCGATCAAGCTGGTTTGCGCGAGGGCGATCGTGTGCTCTCGGTCAACGAGTCACCGGTCCTCGACGCGCAAGATTTGCGTCACCGCATCCGCCGCCTGGACGACGCGGGTGGAACGGCTAGCGGGGCACAGCGATGGCAATTGGAGCGTGCGGGTGTGACCATGACCCTGTCCGTGACACCCGAAGTGGATCCCACGGCTGTGCCTCCCCGCGGGCGCATACAGGCCTACATCGGCGCACCCTCGCAGACCGTGTGGGTCAGCCATGGCTGGTGGTCAGGACTGGCCCAGGGTATGGAGCGCACTTGGGACGTGTCTTGGATGAGCTTACAAATGTTTGGCCGCATGCTCATCGGTGAAGCCTCGTTGAAAAATTTGAGTGGGCCTTTGACGATCGCCGATTACGCAGGCCAGTCGGCGAGCTTGGGTTTGAGCGCTTATTTGGTGTTTGTTGCCCTTGTCAGTGTGAGTTTGGGCGTGCTCAATTTGCTGCCTTTGCCGGTGCTCGATGGCGGGCACCTGATGTATTATCTTTGGGAGGCTGTCACTGGCCGTGCGGTCTCGATGGCGTGGTTGGAACGCCTGCAGCGCATGGGGGTGATGGCCTTGTTGGCCTTGATGTCCGTGGCCTTGTTTAACGATGTGGCCCGTCTTCTGGGCTGAACAAACGACCTCATGAAATTTCAAAAAAACGCCGTCGGCCGTGCTTGGCGAGCATCTTGGTTGTTGGGTGCTTTGATGGCTTTGCCATCTTGGGCCGTTGAGCCGTTTGCCTTGAAAGACATTCGGGTTGAAGGCTTGCAGCGCATCGAGCCTGGCACTGTGTTCGCTTCCTTGCCTTTTCGCATCGGTGACACCTTCACCGACGACAAGGGCACCGCCGCCATCCGATCTTTGTTTGGTCTGGGTTTGTTTGCCGACGTCGGCTTGCAAATTGAAGGCAATGTGTTGGTCATCACCTTGCAAGAGCGCCCGAGTGTGGCCGATGTCACTTTTTCCGGCATCAAAGAGTTTGATGCTGAGGTTTTGAAGAAGGCCTTGCGCGACATTGGATTGGCCGAAGGCCGCGCGTTTGACAAATCCTTGGCCGATCGCGCTGAGCAAGAGCTCAAGCGCCAATACCTCAACCGCAGCATGTACGCGGCCCAAGTGGTCACCACCGTGACCCCCGCTGAGCGCAACCGCGTGAACCTCAACTTCAGCGTGGTCGAGGGCGATGTGGCCAAGATCGAGGCCATTCGCATCGTCGGTGCACAAGCATTTTCTGAAGGCACCTTGCGCGATTTGTTCAATTTGGACACAGGCGGCTGGTTGAGTTGGTACACCAAAGCCAACCGCTACTCTCGTGCCAAGCTCAACGCAGATTTGGAAACCTTGCGCTCCTATTATTTGAGCCGAGGCTTTTTGGAGTTTCGCATCGACTCCACCCAAGTGGCCATCTCGACCAACAAAAGCGAGATGGAGCTGACCGTCAACATCACCGAGGGCAATCGGTTCGTGGTCTCTGCCGTGGAGCTTCAGGGCGACTTTTTGGGCAAGGACGACGAGTTCAAGTCGATGGTCGCGGTCCGCGTCGGTCAGGCCTACAACGACGAAGACGTGTCACAAACCGTCAAAGCTTTCACCGAACACTACGCCAAATTTGGTTATGCATTCGCCCAAGTGCAAGCCACGCCGCGCATCGATCGTTTGAGCAACCGCGTGGTCTTTGTTTTGCAAGCCCAACCCCAGCGTCGGGTGTATGTGCGCAAAATCAACGTGGCCGGCAACAACAAAACGCGCGACGAAGTGGTTCGCCGTGAATTTCGCCAACTCGAGGCGGCTTGGTACGACGGCGACCGCATTCGACGCTCGCGTGACCGTGTGGATCGCTTGGGCTTTTTCACCGAAGTCTCGGTGGACACCGAACCCGTGCCTGGCACGAACGACCAGGTCGATTTGACCTTCACCGTCGTGGAAAAACCCACGGGCAATTTGTCTTTAGGGGCGGGCTATTCTCAATCCGAGAAGCTCTCGTTTGTGGCCGGTATTCGTCAAGAAAACGTGTTCGGCACGGGCAACTATTTGGCCTTGGACGTCAACACCAGCGACTTCAACGAGCAGGCGGTGCTCAGCACCACCAACCCTTACTACACGGCCGATGGCGTCTCGCGCACCTTCGATTTGTCTTACACCACCAGCAGTCCACTGAACACCCAAGGCGAAGGCTATCGTTTGATCACGCCTCGGGCCGCGGTGCGCTTTGGTGTTCCATTGAGTGAGAGCGACACCATCTTTTTGGGCGCTGGTGCTGAGCAAACAGAGATTGAAATCAACACCACGACCGGTTTGCCCGTCGCCTACAGGGATTACACCCAAGAATTCGGCACACGCAGCACCGCCTTGCCTTTGACCTTGGGTTGGGGGCGCGATTCACGCGACAGCGCCTTGGTGCCCAGCGAAGGCCGGTTGCAGCGGCTCAATGCCGAATGGAGTGTGGCCGGTGATGTGCGTTACCTCAAAAGCAGCTATCAATTTCAACAGTACATACCGCTGAGCAAAAAATACACCTTGGCTTTCAACACCGAATTGGGTTGGGGTAAGGGCTCTGGCGGGAAAGCATTTCCCCTGTTCAAGAATTTTTCAGGTGGCGGTCTCGGTTCGGTCCGTGGATTTGAGCAAGGCTCGTTCGGCGGACGTTCCAACACTTTGGATATCAATGGTGAAGCCACGACCAACTTCATCAACTTGGGCGGTGACCGTAAAGTTCAGTTCAACGCGGAATTCATCACGCCGTTCCCCGGTGCTGGCAACGACAGAACCTTGCGCTTGTTCGGGTTTTATGATTTGGGAACGGTGTTGGGTGACGACAATGGGGTTCGTCAAAGCTTCGCCTCGGACGAGTTTCGCTCGTCGGTGGGTATCGGCTTGAGCTGGATTTCGCCGGTGGGACCGTTGCGTTTTGCTTGGGCCAAGCCCATACTCAAAAAAGAAGGCGACCGCCTTCAAACTTTTCAATTTCAAATCGGGACATCGTTCTAATGAACTCCATGCTTAAACCCTTGTTGGCTGCTGGTCTGGGCTTTTCCTTGGCCTTCTTGCCCGTTCAAGCCCAAGATCTGCGCGTGGGCGCGGTGAATGTGGACCGTCTGATGCGCGACTCCGAGCCCGCCAAGGCGGCCACGGCTAAGCTCCAGCAAGAGTTCGCCAAGCGCGACCGCGACCTCAAAGCCGCGGGTGCTGAGTTCCAGGCAGCTGCTCAAAAGTTCGAACGCGATGCACCCACCTTGTCCGAGGCGCAGCGATTGACGACCCAGCGCCAGTTGGCCGAACAGGAGCGCGATTTGCAGCGCCGCCAGCGCACCTTGCAAGAAGACTTGGGTTTGCGCCGCAACGAAGAAACCCAAGCACTCATCGAGCGCATCAATCGGAGCATCCAGCAAGTGGCTGCCACCGAAAAGTACGACCTCATCGTTCAAGAGGCTGCGTATATCAACCCCCGTCTGGACATCACCGACGCCGTCATGAAGCGCATGGCTGGCAAATGAACGGGCAGGGCGCGTGGTGATGGTGTCT
>JBFZCK010000237.1:0-13990 GCA_041307965.1 Burkholderiales bacterium
TCGTGCAAGTGCCGGTGGAAGTCGCCAGCTTCTTGCTCAACGAAAAGCGCACCGAGATCACCAAGATCGAACTCAAGCAGCGCATCAACGTGCTGCTCGTGCCCAACAAAGCGCTGGACACACCCAACTACAAGCTCGAGCGCTTGAAGCACGACGATCCGCGTTTGGACAACCTCGACGTCAGCTACAAACTGGCCGAAGAGATCGAAGATCCGACGACCGTCACGCGCCGCTCGCAAGAACCGACCAACAAACAAACGCCGGTCATCAAAGGCGTGTTGCCCGATGCACCCGCGCCCGTGGCCACGCCCAAGCCAGCCGCCAAGGCCGCACCCGCTGCTCGCGCACCGTCCAAAGCCCCCGCGGCCGCCAGCACCGGCTTCTTTGGTTGGATCAAAAACCTGTTGGGCTTGGACAGTGCCCCCGCACCCAAAGCCCCCGAGCGCAAACGCGCCGATGGCAAAGACACCCGCCCCGAAGGCCGTGGTGATGGCCGCCGCGACGGTGGTCGTGGTCGCAATGGTGGCCGCGATGGTCGGGGCGAGCCCCGTGCCGATGGCCGCAACGGCAACCGTGACAACCGTGGTGAGCGCAGCGAACGCGCAGAAGGCGCCCGTGGCGAAGCCCGTCCTGTTGAAGGCCGTGAACCACGTCGCAACGATCGCAACGTCGAAGGTCGCGAGAAACGTGAACCGCGCGAAAACCGTGAACCCCGTGAAGGCCGTGAGCCGCGCGAACCCCGTGAGGGCCGTGAAAACGGCCGCCGCCGCGACACCCCGCGCGAGTCCAACGACAACGCTGCCTTGGCCGCACCCAACGATGCAGGCGCTCCTCAGGAGCACAGCGAGAACAACGACGGTCGTCGTGAGCGACGTGGCCGTGGCGAACGCAGCGAGCGCCCCTCGTCGCGCCGCCCAGAAGGCCAAGAAGCTGCCCCGCTGACACAAGGCAACGATGCGCCCACTGCACCCACCGAAGACAGCGCCGATGGTGAGCAAGCCCCACGCAACCGCGAGCGACGCAGCCGCGACCGTTATGGCCGCGACCGCCGTGGTGACCGCGCGCCCCGTGAAGAGGGTGATGACAACGCAGCGGCCATCGCCCCCAGCGCGGAGTCCCCAGAAATCATCGTCAGCGCCACCAGCGTGAGCGATGAAGCACCTGCGCGCAGCTATTTCAATGTGGCCAGCACCGAAGCCGCCCCAAGCCCTGCGGCCGCAGCTGTGGTGCCTGCACCGGCTGTCGCCCCTGACGTACCGGCCACCTCACGTGCAGCGGCTCAGCCGCCCGCTCCCCAACGCAGCGCAGCGCCTGTTGCGAAGGGCATGCCACCGGTGGCCGCTTACACCTTGTCGGTCGACGACATGATGGGTGTGGCCCAAGCTGCAGGCTTGCAATGGGTGATGTCCGATGCACAGAAGGTGAGCCAAGCACAAGCGGCCATTGCCAACGCCCCCAAGCCCGTCCACGTGCCCCGTGAACCCAAGCCGGTGGTCGTGATGGACAACGGACCACTGGTCTTGGTCGAAACGCGCCAAGACCTTCGCGACACCAAGCTGCCGTTTTAAGCAGCAGCGATCACGGGCCCCACCCGTGACGCACTAAAAAAGCCGCTCATCAGAGCGGCTTTTTTTTGACCAGACCGTACAACGTTAAACCGGCATTCGGACAATTTGTCCTGTGACACGCCCGCCGCGCTCGATTTCCAACTCGGCACATCGCAGGCGCCCATGAACCAACCCCGTGCTGTGGACCAAGACCGAATCGCTGCTGGTGATGTTTTGTCCAATCGCACCTTTGACTTCGAGGTTGTTGACACGAACCTGTCCATCGACACGCCCCCCCACCTCCACGCGCAAATCACGCGCCTCGATCGACCCTTTCACTTGCCCGCTGACAGAGACCCGGCCATCGACCCGAATGTCCCCGTTGAATGTCACACCCGTACCAATGATGAGATCAAATTTATCAATCGAAGGGAAGTTGATCATGGGTGAAGGTCAAAAAAAGGGCGGCGCATCAACTCGAGCGACTGGGTTTGAGGGTTTTGGTTTTGAGTGCGTGCAAGCGCTGTCGACGCATCTGCAATGCCGACAGATTTTTGAGGGACGCCAAGTGCAAGTAGACCAAGGCCAACTCACCGCTGCGAAACCAGGACAGCACTTGCTCGTCTGAAAAAGTTTGCAACTTGGCTTCGTCCACCATGAAAAAACCTTGCAATCGCTGGGTGCTGCCATCGGGCTCATTGAGGTCGGCGTGTGCCTCCATCAACAAACCAGCATCGAACATGCGCTGAGCAAAAGCATGGGTAAAACTGGCCTGTGCTTGGAAAGACTCCAACAAAGTCATCACCGACTGGGTGGCCTCGGTGGGTTCACCGGCATCGGTGAAGATGGGCTGTCCATCGCTGCCCAAGGTGGTGGCCACCATGTCAACGGCCACGCGAAACTGTCCACTGCCATCAGACGCCAAAATGAAGGGGTATCGGCGCACGCTGGCGGGGACATACCGCGCTTCCCACTGACCAGTTTCTTTGACAAACAAATTTTTGCCGGGGTTCAAACCCGTCAAAGCCATGGCCACCCACTGTTCGTCATCGGCCTTAACAAAGACCAAGGGGTACTCCAAAGCCGCTTCGGCAAACTCAGCCGCCACGACGGGGACGTTTTGGACTTCAGCGGCGAACCGGGCGTTGGTGATGGCACGCAGCTTGAGGTTCTGGTGCTTCTCACGGTCCAGAACTTCGGGTTGTTGGTAAAAGAAGGCGGTGGTCATGTTGTGCTCAGTGGTTTGAAGAAGTTAATCGAAGTGGTGGGTTAAAACCGTCAAAAGCTTGCGAATTCAGGCCAATTGAACCGGCACCGTGAGTTGGTATCCTTCGCCACGCAAGGCTTGGATGGCGTTGCTGGGACCGTTAACTTGTGCGATCTTTTTGCGCAAACGGGCCACACGAACCTCAATATTGGATTTGCTCAAGGCGTCTGAGCGCCCCTCAAGGGCTTCACCCATTTGCCAGAACTGCAGGCGCCGACCCGGCGCCGTGATCAAGGCTTGCAGCAGTGTGGCATCGCCGTGGGTCATGTGCACTTGGGCATTGTTGGGGCCAGAGAGTGTCATTTGTTTCAAATCCAAGCTCCACCCCATGGCCTCGTCTTCGCCCCCTGTTGATGAAGACAGGTGTTTGCGTCCCACCGCGGCCACGGCTGCGCACAACTCGACCACCTCAATGGGTTTGCACAAATACACATCGGCTCCGCCGTGATAGCCTTGCAAACGGTCGTCTAGGCTGGTTCGAGCCGTCAACATCACCAAGCCCACGTGCGGTTGGGCTTGGCGCAAACGCTGTGCCAAACTCAAACCATCCTCACCGGGCAAATTCAAATCCAAGACAAAGACGTCAATCGGTTGACCTTGCAAACGCTCGGCCACCTCTTCGGCGCAGCTCAAGCCCACCACACGGTGCCCCTGCTCGGTCAAGGCATTGACCGTCAACTCACGCAAATCGTCGTGGTCCTCGACCACGGCCACAATCAAACTGGTATCAACCATGTGAATCGCACCCGATCGGATGTTGGTTTGTACAACAAATCTCCCCCCATGCGCCGAGCCAAGTGGCGCGACACATACAGGCCCAAACCGGTCCCCGAAACCCTCAAGGCTGAAGCCCCCCGGTAAAACTGATCGAACACCCGCTGGGCATTGGGCCAGCCGTCGGGGGCCACAACATTGGACACATCGACTCTCCAATGCGCCCCCTGTCTGCACACCACCCATTCGATGGTCGAATTGGGTGGACTGTAGCGCAAGGCATTGGCCAGAAGGTTCTGTCCCACGATTTTGAACCACAAGGCGTCGGCGTGAATCTTCACCGCACCCAATCCCTCGGTGTGCAAGCGGTCGGGTAGGTCGGGCCAAGTGTCGGACACATCGGCCAAAAAATCGGCCACGTTCACCGCTTGACGCACCGGCTCGCGCTCGAGCGAGATGTGCGCCAAGCTCAAAGATTGGTCCACGATGGACTTGACCTCTTGCACCGCTTGACCGGCTTGCTGCAGCATGCGCGGGGTTTTGTCTTGCGCGCCCACCACCATGGAAATTACCGCCAGCGGATTTTTGATTTCGTGGGCCAGCATCGCCAGCAACTGGTCTTGCTCTTGTCGGTGGTGCCGCTCTTGCTGGGCTTGCAACACCGCCAGCGCCGCGTCTTGGCGGAATTGTTCGGCTTGCTGACGCTCTTGGCGCAAGCGCATGTTGAGCAGCAACAGCATCAACACAGCGCCATAAGCGCCGTGCAAAGTCACACCATACAAAGCGGGCTGCACCGGAATTTCCAGACCGAACAGAGAGGCCACCAAAGGCAACAACATCAAACCCAAGAGCCCATAGACGGCGCGCACCATGCCCCAATACAAACGGTCTGGGTGCTGCATGCGCCAAGTCTCCACGGCAAACACCAACAAGCACAGGGTGGCCAGCAAGGCATTCGCTTGCATGGCCCACTGGGGATACCCGAGCACAATCGAGACGAGCTGAAAAGGGTAGAGCATCACCACGCCATGCAAGAACCACTGAGCGGGCTTGGATAAACCATAGGGCAACAGGTAATGCCGGTGAAACCACGCCAACACGGTGGTGCCTGCGGCCACCAAGGCATTAAAGACCGTGTCTGCCCAACGCGGCTGATCGGCCAACAGGGTGTCCGATAAATGTCCGGCTATCGCCAAGGCAATCAGCAGCGTGATGAGTTCATAGGCAATGAACCTCAACACCAATTGGTCTCTGTTGAGCAAAAAATACTGCAACACAGCCCATATCAACACGCCCCCGACCAAGCCCATGTTGATGCCCATGAAGCGTTCAAAATCTGCCGCTTGCTCAGCACTGTCGCGAGGCGTCAAAGCTTGGATGTCGATGATGCTGGAGCTCGTGGTCTGTAGCCGCAGGTAAAAAACGCCTTGGTTGTGCCCATTGGCCTGCACCTCAAAGGTGAAGGCCACATCCGCGCTTTCGCGCGATGCATTCGGGTGACGGTCGCCTGCAACGCGTTCGCGCCAGCCGCTTGGGGTGGATTCAAACAAGCGCACCTCGTCCAAATAGGGCGGTTGAACCCTCAAGACCAGAGGACTTTCGCTGGGCCAAGGCAAGCGCAAGCGCACCCAAAATGCCGCGGCGCTGTAACCCCGGCGCACCAAACTCGTGTTCGGCAAGGGGGTGAAGGACGCTTGCACCGCTTGCTCAATAGGGGCGGCAGCTGTGGAATCTTCCCAAATGGCACGCTCCAACACGTGGTCGTGGTGGGGTTCGGCCCAGACGGGGTTGCCCCATCCCAAGCAGCAGGCCAGTCCCAGCGCCCAAAAAATGCGGCACCAGGTGAACAAGCTCATGCGATTTGAGCCGCTGTTTTCCATGCCGCTTGCTCGGCCGCTTCATCGCCGCGTTCCCGCGCCAGTTGGGCCAGTGCACACCAGACGCGTCGCAACATGGCCGGGTCTTTGAGGCTTTGGCTGGCTTGCGACAACAATTGATGGGCCTTGCCCCACAGCCGACGTTGCATACACGCCTGACCGGCCAGGTAATGCAAACTGGGGTGTTGTGGCCACTGTTGTTGGGTTTGCTCCACTCGGGCCAACCATTCAGCGCCCAGATGGGGCATGGCTTGCTCCAAAACCAACACCAAGCGCTGACGCTGGACATCATCCAGCTGACTCCAGCGACCCCAAACGGGCAGCAACCAGGCGGCAACTCGATGAGCAAGGGACTGCTGCTGCGAATCGGATTCGAGCGACAACCACGTGACCGCTTGTGTTGCCACGGCCAAAGCCACATCGGGATGGATACGGTCAGCATCAGACAACCGTGCCCATACACGCTTCAGTCCATCCATATCCTTGGTTTGACGAACGCTGTCGACCACCAAGGCTTTGACCAAACTGGCGGTGGCGGTGGCGGAAAACGCCCGGTGCTTGGACAGCAAGCGGGCGGTCTCCAAAGCTTCCTCGCGGTTGCCGTCCATGCGCGACAAACGCAACTTCAAACGCAGGGCTTGAATACGCCGGTTCGCGCGGCTCGGCAACAAGCGCCACCACGCACGGGCCGCCACCGCATCGGCGTCTTCAATGGCCCATTGAATGGCTCGCAAAACCACACCATCTTGGGCCTCCGGTGCGGCGGAAGACCAACGCTGATCCAAGGCCAACTTGAGGTAAAAGTCCCTTTGGCTGCGGTCTTGTAACGCATGTGCCGCCTCGGCCCACAAGCCATAAGCCAAGACCGTTTGTTGCCCACGCTGAGCCAAAACCAAACCAGGGTTGGCTTGCAAAGCGCCTGCGGCTCGCTGCGCTGAGGCTTGGGCTCGCACAAAACGTCCTGCATTGAGTTGGGCCAAAGCATCGAGCAGGTCATTGGCAATCGAGCGCTCGATTTGCAAGGCGCGCCAACGCGAGGCTTTTTCGGGCAAGGCTCGCAATGTCGCCAAACCACGCAAAGCCAAGTGCAACAAGACAAACACCGCGACGGTCAAAAACAACAGCAAATTGAACGACAGATCCAATCGGTAAGGCGCCCAAAAAACCGTGACCATGGCGTGGTTGCGTCCCACCAACAAGGCCAAGGCCACGGCTGCGGCCGCCAACGCAAACAACCAAAAAATAGAACGTGCCGTGGCTTTTTTCAGCATCACTGGCCCCCTGCAGCCTTGGCCAAAGCTGCCCACGTCTCATCGGGCCGAGGCACCTCGGTATCAGCGACCTGTTCTGCGATGCGGCCAAGCACCTCAATGGCGTCCATCACGGCGGTGGCATCGCTGCGGAAGTAGCGCTGCAACATCAACTGCACCATGTTCAAATCGGCTTTGACCACATCGCCGTGGCGTGCCATCAAGGCCAAACGGGCATTGAGCAAGCGCAATTTGATGTTTTCCCTCAAGAAGTAGGCTTGGTCTGGCGCCAACAAGGCCGCCTCAGGTGCGTCGATGCGGCTGATGCGAACCAAACTTTTGAACTGCGATTGGGCTTGCTGCAACACCCACTGCCAACGGTCGCTCCACCATTGGCCCAACATGGACGCCCATCCCTCGGGCTGCGCCTGGGCGGCACTGGCCAACTGCATGGGCTCGAGCGACGCCAACTCAAGTGGCTGGGCGTTGATCAACGGCCAGTCGTCCACCTGACGGCTGAGCTCATCGATGCGCATGACCGCAGCGGTGACGTCGTTCAAAGGCGCCAATTGCAAGCGTTCCAAGTCACGGGCAATGGCGCGCTGGACCGGGTTGAGTCGAGGCTGAGCCGCACGGGCGATGCGCTCATCGGCCGACTGCAAGGCCGCGACCAAGGGCGCCAAGCTGCCCGTGAGTTGGGCTTGCTGGTAGGCCAAGCGCAAGTTAGAACCCAAGTCGTGCACCAAGGTGTCGTCACGTGAGCGCGACAAACTCGTCATCAGCTCGTCGAGCTGCGAACGCTGCAAACCGACTTCAGACAAACGGGCTTCGGCCAAGGTCAACCGGGCTTGCAAGGTTTGTGTCAATTGTTGACTTTGCTCGGCCATGCTGCGCGCTTGACCCGCTTGCACACCCGCGTCTTGGCTGCGTCTGGAGAGCTCTTGCTGGGTCAAATTCAAGCGCTGCCACAGCAAGAAGGCCAAGACCAAACCCACCGTCGCGAGCAAGACCGCCAAAGCACTCAACAGCCGCCAAGCGGTGTGCCGTTCGTGCACGGGACGCATCAAAACTTCGGGTGCGGTGGTGCTGGTCTCGGGGGCGGTGTTATCGGTCATGTTCCATGGATTCTAGGGTCTTGATCACATCGACCAAAGTGGGTCGGCTCGTGCAAACGCGGTTAAAGCCCGCCGCATGAGCCGCTTGCCCAATGCGCGGGTGAGTGACCACGGCACGGCTACCCGACCAATCGGCATCTGGGACCAAGGCTCGCAGGTGATCAATGGCTTGTGAGCTGCTGAACAACCACACGCTGTTGGCTTGCTGCACCTGCAAGAGTTGAGCTCGCCACGCCGGGGTGGGGTTCGGGGCTTGGCGGGCGTAGGCCACACAGCGGTGCACGGTGGCGCCCGCCGCTTCGCAACGCTCAGCCAACCAGTCTCGCCCCGCGCCGCCGCCCACGACCACCACGGTATGACCGGGGCGCACCTGCGTGTGCACCACGGCCCACAAAGCTTCGGAGTCGAACTGCTCGGCCTCGATGGGGGGCACGTCGATCTGTGCGGGTGACACGCCCCAGACGGACAAGGCCTCGGCCAGGGCCTTCGCCGTGCCGGGGCCAGGCGCCCAAAATCGGGTGTGTGTGGGGATTGCCGCACGGGGTGTGGCGTCAAAAAACGCGCGCACGGCCGCACCGCTGACGAACATCAGGGCATCGGCTTGCGGCCAATGTGCGCGCCAATGCCGCAAATCGCGGTCATCGGCAGGGGGCACGGTATCGATGAGTGGCAAGGACACGGCGTGCACACCCTGCGCTGCCAAATCCCTGACCCACGCCTGCGCCTGTTCGGCCGGTCGTGTGACCACCAAGCAGGGTCGCGGGTCCAAGGGCTCAAGCCCCCCGAGCGCCGCCAGCGCGCAAAGCTTGGGCCACGGACAGACCCAAGGCCTCAGCCTGGGCCAAGGTTTGCACGGAGGCGCTCTGGTGCACACGCACCAAGGCACTGGCCTGCTCGGGTTCACCCCAAGCCGCGTCCAAGCGCAATTCGCCCGGGGCTTGCCAATCGGCGTACGCCGCCAAAGGCATGGAGCAGCTCCCACCCATGGCGCGCGAAACCGTGCGCTCAGCGGCCACGCGCAACCACGTGGGCCTGTGAACCAGCGGGGCCAAGGCGTGGGCCACGTCGTCGCGGCCGGTGCGGATTTCAATACCCAAAGCACCTTGACCGGCGGCGGGCAGCGAAGCCTCGGCGCTGAAGATGTGGCGGATGCGAGAAGACAAGCCCAAGCGCTTGAGGCCAGCGGCGGCCAAGACGATGGCGTGGTATTGACCTTCGTCGAGTTTGCGCAAACGTGTGTCCAGGTTGCCACGCAAGGGCTCGATGCGCACGTCTTGTCGACCCATGGCGTTCAAGGCATCGCGCAACAACACCAAACGGCGTAGGCTCGAGGTGCCGACCACGGCTTGGGGCGGCAAATCGGCCAAGCCCGCAGCGTGGGGTGACACCCAAGCATCGCGGGGGTCTTCGCGCTCCATCACACAGGCCAGGTCAAAGCCGGGTGGCAAGTCCATGGGCACGTCTTTGAGCGAGTGCACAGCCAAGTCCGCACGGCCCTCTTCGAGCGCCAACTCCAACTCTTTGACGAACAAACCTTTGCCGCCGACCTTGGACAGGCTGCGATCCAAAATTTGATCGCCTTGGGTGGTCATGCCCAAGAGGGTCACGGTGTGGCCCAAGCCTTCGAGCAAGGCTTTGACGTGTTCGGCCTGCCAGAGGGCCAAGCGGCTTTCGCGGGTGGCAATGGTCAGGTGCAAGGCGGGGGAAAGGGCTGCGGACATAAAAGAAGGGCTGAATTTGGTAACCCACCGGTAACAGATCCGGGGTTTTGGGATGCTAGCATGAGGGAAAACCCCGCATTTTCACCCTTTTGGCGCCACTTTGGCCACCCATGCCCCATGCCGACCCGCACACCGCGTTCTGTCGCCCCGCGCCTGCCCCGCGCCGCCGACAAAGACCAACCCCTGATCGACGACATCCGCCTGCTGGGCCGCATCTTGGGCGATGTGATTCGGCAACAAGAGGGCAAAGCCACTTATGAGCGCATCGAGCAGATCCGAAAACTCTCGGTGGCGTTTCGCCGCGACGCCGACGAGAGTGCCGATCTGCAGCTGAAAAAACTCCTCAAAGCCTTGCCCAGCGATCAAGCGGTCAGTGTGATTCGCGCCTTCACCTACTTCAGTCACTTGGCCAATTTGGCCGAAGACCGCCACCACATCCGCCGCCGCGCCGTGCACGAACGTGCCGGCGATTTGCAAATCGGCAGTTTGGACATGACGCTCTCGCGATTGCGTGAGGCCAGCATCGACAAAGCCCACGTCGTCAAAACCTTGGCCAAGAGCCACATCAGTCCGGTGCTCACCGCACACCCCACCGAGGTGCAGCGCAAAAGTATTTTGGACGCCGAGCGCGCCATCGCCCGCTTACTGGCCGAGCGCGACGTGCTGCTGCCGCGCGAACTCAAGCGCAACGAAGCCTTGATCGAAGCGCGCGTCACGCAACTGTGGCAAACCCGTTTGCTGCGCTTTTCCAAACTCACCGTGGCCGATGAAATCGACAACTCGCTGAGCCACTACCAAAACACGTTCTTGCCCGAAATTCCACGCTTGTATGGCGACTTGGAAGCGGACTTGGGCCTGTCGGGTCAACAACGCGTGGCGCCGTTTTTGCGCATGGGTCAGTGGATTGGCGGTGACCGCGATGGCAACCCCAACGTCACCGCCGAGACCTTGCAATTGGCTCTCAAGAGCCAAGCCGACATGGCCATTCGCCACCACCTGACCGAGCTGCACCGCTTGGGCAGCGAGTTGTCCGTCTCGGCCATGCTCAGCAACGTCACGCCCGAGATGCAGGCCTTGGCCGAGCGCTCGCCCGACACCAACGCGCACCGCCAAGACGAGCCCTACCGCCGCGCGTTGACCGGCATGTACGCCCGCTTGGCGGCCACCCTCACCGCGCTCACGGGTGGCGAAGCCGCGCGTCATGCCATCGCACCCCAAAACCCCTACACCAGCGCCGACGAATGTTTGGCCGACTTGCGCACCATCGAAGCCTCTTTGTGTGCGCACCACGGCGAGGCCCTGGCCGCCACACGCTTGCACTCGCTGATCCGATCGGTGGAGGTGTTCGGCTTTCACCTGGCCACCGTGGACCTGCGCCAAAGCTCAGACCAACACGAAGCCGTGGTCGCCGAGTTGCTGGCCGTGGCCCGCGTGCAAGCGAACTACAGCGCGTTGAGTGAAGGTGACAAACGCGAGGTCTTGCTGCGCCAGCTCAACGACGCCCGCCCGCTGCGCGTCGCGCACACACCCTACAGCACCCACACCTTGGGTGAATTGGCGATTTTTGACGCGGCGCGCACCGGTCGCGCACAACTCGGCCCCCACGCCATTCGCCACTGCATCATCAGCCACACCGAGAGCGTGAGCGATCTGCTGGAAGTGCTCTTGCTGCAAAAAGAGGCCGGCCTCATGCACGGTTTGCTCAGCGAAGACGCCCGCACCGAGCTGATCGTGGTGCCGCTGTTCGAGACCATCGAAGACTTGGCGCAATCGGCCACCATCATGCGCGAGTACTACGCCTTGCCCGGCATTCGGGCCATGGTGCGCCGCGGCCACAGCGATGGTTACGGGGAACAAGACGTCATGCTGGGTTACTCCGACAGCAACAAAGACGGCGGCATTTTCACCAGCAACTGGTCGCTCTACCAAGCCGAAACCGCCTTGGTGCAGCTGTTTGACGAGATGAACGCGCAAGCGCCCAAGCACAGCCCGATTGCCCTGCGCATGTTCCACGGGCGCGGTGGCACGGTCGGGCGCGGCGGTGGCCCCAGCTACCAAGCCATCTTGGCGCAGCCGCCCGGCACGGTGCGCGGCCAGATCCGCCTGACCGAACAGGGCGAGGTGATCGGCTCCAAATACGCCAACCCCGACATTGGCCGACGCAACCTCGAGACCTTGGTGGCCGCGACCTTGGAAGCCACCTTGCTCCAACCCACACGCAACGCCACGCCGGCGTTTTTGAACGCAGCGGCCGACCTCTCGCGTTTGAGCATGGACGCCTACCGCGCCTTGGTTTACGACACACCGGGCTTCACCGACTATTTCTTTGCTGCCACGCCCATTCGCGAAATCGCCGAACTCAACATCGGCTCGCGGCCCGCATCGCGCAAAGCCACCCAACGCATCGAAGACCTGCGCGCCATTCCCTGGGGCTTCAGCTGGGGCCAATGCCGCTTGACCCTCCCGGGCTGGTACGGCTTTGGTTCGGCGGTGCAAGCGTTTTTGCAGGCCAACGGCACCAGTGGCGTGGCCGGACAAAAAGCCTTGCTGCAAAAGATGTTCAAGCAGTGGCCGTTTTTCAGCACCTTGCTCTCCAACATGGACATGGTCATGGCCAAGAGCGATCTCGCTTTGGCCTCGCGCTACAGCGAGCTGGTGCCCGACAAGCGCCTACGCCAGCGCATTTTTGGCGCCATCGAGGCCGAGTGGCACCTCACGGCCAAGGCCTTGTTGACCATCACCGGCGAGAAGCAGCGCTTGGTCGACAACGCAGCCTTGCAGCGCTCCATGCGCCACCGCTTCCCCTACATCGACCCGCTGCACCATTTGCAGGTCGAACTCATCCGCCGTTTCCGAGCCGGCAAGACCGCAGCCGATCGCGACGAAAAGGTGCGCCGTGGCATCCATTTGTCCATCAATGGCATCGCCGCGGGCCTGCGCAACACCGGGTGATTGGTGCCAAAATGGCCCCATGAATTCGCTGACCAACGCCGACTTGCATTGCCACTCCGTCGTCTCCGACGGGACACTCACGCCCGAGGCCTTGGCCGAGCGCGCCAAAGCCAATGGCGTGGAGTTGTGGGCCATGACGGACCACGATGAAATCGGCGGCCAAGCGCGCGCCATCGCCGCCGCCCGTGCGGTCGGTCTGCCTTACCTCACCGGCACCGAAATCTCGGTCACGTTTTTGAACGTGACGGTGCACATCGTGGGCTTGGGCATGGACCACCAGAACGCCGAACTCTTCGAGGGCTTGCATGCCACGCGCAGCGGGCGCGAACAACGCGCCCGCGACATGGCCAATGGCCTGGCGCAGGTGGGCATCAAAGGGGCATTTGAGGGCGCGCTGCAATACGCTGGCAACCCTGAGTTGATTTCGCGCACCCACTTCGCCCGCTTTTTGGTTGAAACCGGTGTTTGCAAAGACACCAACGAGGTGTTTCGCAAGTTCATCAACGACGGCAAGCCCGGTTATGTGCCCCACCGCTGGGCAACGCTGTCGGATGCGGTGGGCTGGATCACGCGCTCGGGTGGCATGGCCATCATCGCCCACCCCGGTCGCTACAAATTCACCGCCAACGAAGAGTTCGCACTGTTCACCGAATTCAAGGCCCACGGGGGCCGCGGGGTGGAGGTGGTGACTGGCGCACACGGCCCCGCCGACGTGGTCAAGTACACCGATTTTTGCCGCGAATTTGGTTTGCTGGCCTCGCGAGGCAGCGACTTCCACAGCCCCGAAGAAAGCCACACCGATTTGGGTCGCCTGCCCGACTTGCCCGGTCAAGTCACACCGGTCTGGGAAGCCTTGCAAGACCGCATCCACCACTGACGCTCGCCCGCCGCGGCCTTGCGGCGACAATAGGCGCATGGCGCAGTTTTTCCAAGTTCACCCCGACAACCCCCAAGCGCGCTTGCTCAAGCAAGCCGTGACGGCCTTGCAACAAGGCGGCATTTTGGCCGTGCCCACCGACTCGAGTTACGCCTTGGTCTGCCATTTGGACGACAAGGCCGCGGCCGAACGCCTGCGCCGCATCCGCGGCGTGGACGACAAACACCACCTCACGCTCTTGTGCCGCGACCTCAGCGAACTGGCCAACTACGCCCGGGTGGACAACCGCCAATTTCGCCTGCTCAAGCTGGCCACCCCGGGTGCTTACACCTTCATCTTGGAGGCCAGCAAAGAGGTGCCGCGTCGCCTGAGCCACCCGGCGCGCAAAACCATTGGCTTGCGCGTGCCCGAACACACCACCTTGCAAGCCTTGCTGGCACTGCACGGCTCACCGCTCTTGGCCACCACCCTGATCGCGCCCGATGAGACCGAACCCATGAACGCCGCCGAAGCCATTCGCGATCGTTTCGAGCACGACCTGGCCGCCGTCATCGACGCCGGCGCTTGTCATGCCGAACCCACCACGGTGATTGACCTCACGCCCATGGGCGATGGCGACGATCCCGAGGTGCTTCGCACCGGTCGCGGTCCTTTGGCGGCCTTGGGACTG
>JBFZCK010000238.1:0-2514 GCA_041307965.1 Burkholderiales bacterium
GCGTAGCCACTGGCGGCTTCAAAACCCTCGATCTCGTCGATGAGTTTGAGCAGCGGGCCCAGCGCTCGGTAGCGGTGCGCGGTGGAGCGGATGTAGTGGATGAAGCGCGGTGCGTCGGCCAAGTACTTGGGCTTGCCGTCGCGCAGCGTCAGGCGCGCAAAGATGCCTGCGACCTTGAGGTGGCGCTGCAGGCCCATCCACTCCACGGCGCGGTAGAACGCGCCGAAGTCGCTGTGCCAGTCTTCAAAGTCCAAGAGGCCGGTTTTGCGGGCCTTCTCCCAATAGCGGATCGTCACGTCGATGACGAAGTCCTCTTCCCAAGTCAGGAAGGCGTCGCGCATCAGGCTGGCGATGTCGTAGGTGACGGGGCCGTAGAGCGCGTCTTGGAAGTCGAGCACGCCGAGCTGCTGCGCGGGCGTGGAGCCTGGTTGGCGCGGCAGCATCAGGTTGCGCGGCATGAAGTCGCGGTGCACATAAACCTTGGGGCCGATGAGGTTGTGCGCCACGATGCTGTCAAACGCGGATTGCAAGGTGCGGCCTTGGGCGTCGTTCAGGGTGATGCCTTTGTGTTGCGCCAAGTACCAATCGGGAAACAGTTGGACTTCGCGGCGCAGCACCGCTTCGTCGTAGGCGGGCAGCACACCCGGCTTGGAGGCCAGTTGCCAGGCCAACAGGCTGTCGGTGGCGGCCATGTACTGGGCGTGGTTGGCCTGTGGGTGGTCGCGGTCGATGCGCTCCATCATGGTGTGCTCGCCCAGGTCGCTCATCAGCATGAAGCCGTTGGGTTCGTCCCAGGCCAGGATCTCGGGCACCAACAGACCGGCTTGGCGCAGCAAAGCGGCGATGTCCACGAAGGGGCGGCAGTTCTCATGGGCCGGCGGGGCGTCCATGATGATCAGGCTGTGGCCCTGCTGGTGGTCGATGCGCAGGTAGCGGCGAAAACTGGCGTCGGCCGAGGCGGGGCGCAAGCTCGACAAGACCAATTGGTGGGGTGCGGCCAAGCCTTGAAGCCATTGACCAAACGAGCGCTCACGCTCAGGGTCGGTCCACAGCACAGGGGTGAGCGAAGGGTTCATGGGGCTTGGAGAGTCGAAGACGCGGCAAAGCGCACCGCGGCGCAGGGCATAGGATAATGCCAGCAGATTCTACAAACCATGGCGATCCCCGCATCTCCCCCGCTTTTCGTGAACCGTCGTTGCCCCGAACACACCCAGCGCAAGCGCCAGGCCCATTGGTCATGGGTTTGTGTGCCTGTGGTCTGTTTGGGTGTTGCAACCACGGTGTGGGCTCAAGATGGCGATCTTCCCTTCAAGAGCAGCTGGGACTTGGCCCCTCGGCTCAGCGACGAGGCTTTGGCCGATGCGCCGGTGTTTGTTCGCGGTCAAGAGGTTCAAGGATCGTCCAATTCGGTGTTGCGTGTCCAAGGCGATGCCACCGTGCGTCGCCACGATGTGGTGGTGCAGGCCGATGTGCTCACCTTTGACCAAAACACCAAAGAAGTTCAGGCGCAAGGCCATGTGCTGATCAACCGCAACGGCGATCGATACACCGGCGACTCTTTGTTGATCAACACGGCCAACAACACCGGTCTGTTTTTGAAGGCCGAGTTCGCCCTGCGGTTGAACGATGCGCGGGGCGATGCGCAGCGCGTGGAATTTGTGGACCGAGACAACACGCTCATCGACAACGCTCGTTATTCCACCTGCCCCAGACCGCCAGGCGAGCGTTGGTTGCCGGCTTGGATGCTGCGCAGCGACCGCATTGAGCTGGATAACGTGGAAGAAGTGGGCACGGCCCGTGGCACGGTGCTGGAGTTTCAAGGCGTCCCCATTCTCGCCACGCCGTACCTGACGTTTCCTTTGTCGAGCAAACGCAAAACGGGCGTGTTGCCACCCACCTTGAACATCGACAACATCAGCGGTGTGGAGTTGACGCTGCCTTGGTACTGGAACATCGCACCCGATCACGATGCGACTTTTTACCCCACCATCATGAGCCAACGTGGTGTGGACTATGGCGCCGAATACCGCTACCTGAGCGCCCGTTCGGGAGGCGTTGTGCGTGCAGCGTTCATGCCCGACGACCGTTTGCGCGACGGACAAGAGCGGTGGGGTTTTGCGTATCAGCACAACCATGCGCTGCCTTTGGACGACAGCCTCCAGCAATGGGGCTTGGGTGGTCAAGCCCGTGCGCGTTGGAATTTGAACCGTGTCAGCGACGACAACTACTGGCGTGACTTTCCGCGCAGCAGCACCTCGCTGACCAGCCGTTTGCTCAGCAACGAAGGTGAGATCACTTGGTCGCGCGACGCTTGGCAATTCAGTGGTTTGGTCAACGAGTGGCAAACCTTGCAAGACCCCGTTGAGCAAATCGTGTCGCCTTACAACCGGGTGCCTTCGTTGGCGCTGAAGTACGACCAAAGTGGCTTGGCTTGGGGCGGCGTCAGGGGTTGGAACGCCTCTGTTTATACCGAGTGGACGCGATTTGAGCGACGTCGCTTACCCAGTTTGGGTG